>CAKVMF010000089.1 GCA_934771675.1 uncultured Clostridia bacterium | reverse complement strand
GTCTATTGGTGGATATGTTTTTGAGGATTGCCTAAATCTTAAGTATGTAAATGCTCCGGGTGTAACGAAACTCTATATTGCAGCTTTCAACAATTGTCAAAATATAAAATTTGTTAAAGGATCAAGTCCACTTGCAAGTGACACTGAAGGTGTATATTTGCCAAGTTTAGCAGAAACTACAAAGCTTGCGTTTGCTAACTGCTCGGGACTAAAAACGGTTAATCTTCCAAAGTTAACAACAACCAGCTATGCTTTGTTTTACAACTGCACATCGCTTGAAGAGTGTTCAATTCCAAATGCAACATTGCTTGAAGAAGATATGTTTTCAAACTGCTCAAAACTCACTTCATTTTTCATCGGTTCAAATGTTGAAACAATAAACTCTCCATTTTATGGTAGTGGCTTGAAAAAATTGACGGTTTCAACTGAAAATAATTATTTTTATTTCGATGGGAATGGTGTTTATGGAGATAATGAATTAAAGCTTGCTGCAATTAATGATAATGAGAGTTATGAGATAAAAAATGAATATTTATTAAATGGAACAACTTATAAGGTTAAAAAAATTTCAGAGTGGGCTTTTGGAAATACAAATTCAAGAGTAAATTGCTTGGTTATTCCAGAAAATATAGAAACTTTTACAAAAGGGGTTTTTCAGGGAACGATAAATACTTTAAAAATAAAATCAAAATCTTTGAATTGTTCTGGATATACTTGGATTGATGAAAATAATGAAAAATGGATTGCAAGTCCATTTAGAGGCATAATAAAAACAATTGAAACTTCAAGTGAAGTTTCTGCACTTCCTAATAGTATGTTTGCTTTGGTGGTTGCACCTGAATATTTGGTTCTCAATTCAAAATCAACCATTGTTGAGGATCGTGCTTGCTTTTCTAAACCAAATGGAACAATAAGTGGAATTTATTTAAATTTTAAAGATGTTGATTTAGAGTTCATCAATAGCCTTAAAAATGCTAACTTTGATTTTGATAATGCAGAATATATCTATTCAAATTCAGAAATTCCAAGCAGTTATTTAAGTTCTCGTAGTGGTTTAGCTTGCATTGAAAATGGTTCTAATTGCAAGGTTTATTCATCAAACACAAACAATATAAAAGTTTCAATTGAAACGGAAGGTGTTGGAGGCTCAGTTTCACCTTCAAGTTTTGTTATGGTTAAAAGTGGTAATGATGTTTCTTTGTCTTATTCACTTCAAAGTAAAACTGAACTTTCAGCAGTTTATGTTAATGGATCAAAAATTTCAACAAGCAACCTTGAAACAATAAAACAAAATGTTTCATTTGTAATTTCTGGACTTAAATCTGATACAACAGTAAAATTCATTTTTAAATCCAGCAATGTTTATTCATATATGGTAAAGCATTGGTATGAATCACTTTCAGGTGGAACACTTATTGATGGATTATATTACACACTTGAAACAATTAAATCATATGAAGCAGAAGCTGGAACAACCATTGATCCAGAAACATATGTGAATGTGAAGGCTGGATTTGTTCCGCAACCAACCACGTCGTTTGTTTTGCCTAACAATGACAACACCATTGTTGATATCTTATATAACAGGCGAACAGCAACATTATCGGTTGTTGCAGGTGACGGAATTTTATCTGTTTCAGGTTCTGGAACTTATAAGTATGGTGAAAGAGTGGGAATTTATGCAACTCCAGTAGAGGGTTATGTTTTTTCAACTTGGAAATCCAATATTTCAGCATTTGTTGCTCCAACATCACAGAGCGCAACAATAACAATGCCGCTTTACAACTTAACGCTTACTGCAACTGGCAAATCAAATTTTTGCACTATAACTTTTGAATCATATTCAAACGGAACAATTTCTCCATCTCCAACAAATGGTATTTACAAAATTAGTTGCGGATCGGATATAACTTTCCAATTTACTCCAAATGCAGGATATGTTATTCAAGACGTTTATGTTGATGGTTCAAGCAAGGGAAGTGTTAATTTATACACATTTAGTTGTGTTAGTGATGACCACACTGTTAGGGTTGTGTTTGCATTAAGAAAACAATATGATTACATCGTTAAACACTGGAAAGAAAGTTTAACAACAACAGAATATCTTGTTGGTGGAAAATATTATTACCTTGAAATGTCCGAAACTTTAAGAGATTATCAAGGTGAAAAGACAAAGGCAACTTCAAAATCATTTGAAGGATTTTTGGTTGAAAATTTCAGACAGCAGGAAATAACAAACTCAACGGTTGTGAATATTTTCTACACAAGAAAAGTTTTTTCATTAACAATAATTCCAGGAACAGGAATCTCTTCAGTTGTTGGTGCGGGTAACTATAAATATGGTCAAATAGTAACCATTGATGCGGTTTTAGTTGACACTTACAATTGGGATAAATGGGCATCACTTGTTGATGGATTTGTTGCTCCAACTTCAAAAAATGCAACATTCACAATGCCAGCGTTCAATTTGAAATTGGCGGCACTTTCATCTGCTGATAAAATGAAGATATCTTTCACTTTTGAAAATGCAACAATATCTCCAAGTTTAACAGATGGTGTTTATAAATTAGACAGATTTTTAACTGTAACATTCAGTTTTTTGCCAAATGCTGAATATGCAATTGAAGATGTTTTGATTGATGGCACTTCAGTTGGTGCAATCACATCTTTCACTTTTGAAAATGTTCAAACAAATCACACCGTTGAAATCAAAGTTGTTTATGGAACTTGTGATATCGTTATTGAAAAAAGTGATGAAGGAGAGGTTTCATGCTCTGGAACGACAAATGTTATAAACTCTGGCGAAAGCAGAACATTTATAGTTACACCAAAAGAGAATTACGTTGTTGATAGAGTTTATGTTAATGGTGTTGAGACTGTTTTTGAAAATAATAGTTTCACTATAGGTGTTTATGCAAAACAAGTTAAAATCAAAGTTGTTTACAAATTTGTTGGAAATGGTGATGATGGACACAAAAACACGGTAACTATTGGTGGCAGGGAAGTTTCTATTGGTGAAATTGCAATCTATATTACACTTGCTGTTTTGGTGATTGTTTTGGTGATTGTGACAATCATTGTTTCATCAAGGTCAAAACACTCTGGCAGCGGAAAACGAGATACATTTGAATAATAAAAAATCACTCCAGAAAATGGAGTGATTTTTTATTGCCACATTTTTTAATAATCATTTTTTTCTGCAGAAAATGTAATAAAAACAAAATTCGAAAAAATTTAATTATTTTAAAAAAACACTTGATTTTTACTATAAACTTATGTATTATATTGATTGTTATCATATATGGAAGGTTGGCAGAGCGGTTGAATGCACCAGTCTTGAAAACTGGCATAGTGCAAGCTATCTGGGGTTCGAATCCCTAACCTTCCGCCATTAAGGCACACGCATAAAAGGAGTGTATGGAAACAACTCCTTCGCGTGTGTTTTTTTATGTAAAAGCATAATAGATTGAAATTTTTTGGTTTTAATATCTTATTTCTGTTTAGTAAATATTGCCTTAATTTTTGTTCCAATAGTTTTAAAGAAATGTCCGATAGTTGCAACCCCTTTCTTTGTTGCCGCTATCAAATCTGCAAACGTTTTTTTCTTAACAGCAAACCAAAATACAAAAAATCCTCCGATTCCTACAGCTGTCACTGAACCAATCACAATGCCCGCTATTGATTTATTCGAAATTTCATTATTTTTATTGGTGGGGGTGAAAACAAAACCACATTTTGTGCATTTTGCAGGGGAAGTTGGGTCGGGATTTTCTCTATCAGGGATATGATCTTCTTCATTGAACTTGTTATTGCAAGTCGAACAGGTGTCCCAATGTTTTGTATTATCCTTTCCGCCGTATTTCGTCAAGTTATGTGGAATAGTTTCGCCATACATTGTTTTGCAGCCATCGCAAATGGCTTTTGTTGTGCATGTTGCTATTCCTCCAAAGCAATTAGCTGTTTGTGTATGACTACTATCTTTTTTACAAGTGCGAGTGTGGGTATCATCGCCATTGCTTATCCAATCTCCCCAATCGTGGATATGTGTATTGACTTGCTTTATGTAATAATACGTGATCGTTTGACCATCGCCGCTTACAATTTGATTTAATCCTTCCACCCTAGTTAATGTATGTCCATAAAGTGATTGGGCAGGTATCCAATTGAAACTACTTCCAACAGCAAGAGGAATTATTGTCTTTGAAACATTAGGAATTTCACTGCCGTCTTCAAACTTATACTCTATATTAACATTTGCATAGGATTGAGTTTCGGTGTTGTCGTGCGCTAAAATGTTTCCATTTTCGTCAGTTATTACAAAAGCAATAGTATCACCATTTTTTAAATCAGCATCAGACGGAATTTGATAAATTAAAGAACAACTTTCGAGTCCTGAATTAAAATCACTACCTTTATATTCTAAAGCTCCCTTGGGCCAAAATTTGTTCTTTTCATCCCACACTGAAATAGTAAATGTTTGCGATGATTCTAGTTTTTTGCCACTGGTGGTAAC
>CAKVMF010000088.1 GCA_934771675.1 uncultured Clostridia bacterium | reverse complement strand
TTGATGGAGTTTCCAATTAAGAAAATTCATTTTTCACTTCCAAAGTGGGTTATGGCGCTTCCTTATGAAGATGAGTTTGTTAAAAATATCGTAAATAAAATAAAAGAGAAAACAGCACTTCTAACAAAAATGAGTGACTATGAAAAAGTTACCAATATGTTTGAAGGAAATGAAGATTTCGCAGCTTTAACAGTTAACAAATTGGATCTTTCAACTGGTGAAATTGATCTTCAAATTCCAGTTAATGAAAACCTTTATTATAAAATGCTTAGCAAAGAATGTGGCGAAGAAATCTTGGATGACTACAGCTTAATGAAGTATGTTATTGAACTTGTTAAAGATAAAAAGCAATACGACAAAATCAAGACTGCACTTGATATGGTTAAAGAAACTGGTTACGGAATTGTTAATCCATCACTTGCTGATCTTGAACTTTCAGAGCCTGAAATTGTTACAAAGAATGGTAACTCAAGTTTGAAACTTAAAGCATCTGCACCAAGCTTGCATATCATGAGAGTTGATGTTAATGCTGAAATTTGTCCGGCTGTTGGAAGTGTTGAACAAGGCGGCTCACTTGTAACTTACATGATGAATGAGTTTGAAAATAACAAAGAAGAACTTTGGAATAAGAATATGTTTGGTAAGCCAATGAATGAACTTGTTAAAGATTCTATTGACACAAAACTTGCAGGACTTCCTGAAGAAGTTCAAACAAAACTTCGAAAAACCCTTACAAAAATTGTTAATGAAAGAAAGGGTGGAGTAATCTGTATTTTGTTGTAATATTGTCCAAAATATAAAAATGGTAGATAATTTCTACCATTTTTTATATTTTTTGCGTTTTTTTAATTCACATCACTTTCATATTTCAATAAAATTTTTGTAAATTCAAATTGTTCCTTTATACCTTTGTTGTATTCAAGTTTTGCATCTCTGCCCATCGACCAGAAAGATATAAGTCCATAGTTGTGCGTCTTTGCATCTTCAACAATTGTGTTTGCCATTGATGAGGTGAATTCTGGATAAAGGTTGCTTTCATATCCAATTGAGAATGTTGCGCCAAGTTTTAAATAAGCTTGGTCATCGGTTAACTCTTCGCCACGGTTTGAGTAAATTGATTTTAATTGATTGACTGCATTGCCCATAGCTCTAACTGATGCTGTTCCGTAATCTTCATTTGCATATACACCAGTTCCATAACACATTGTCATGCAATTGATAACTTGAATATCAACGCCTTCGTCAATGTAGGCAGTTATGATATTGATTTGTTTTTGATCCCACCCATAAGGCATGATTGGAATTGTTAAGGTAATTTCAATATGGGTTTTGTTTTGAACAGCTTTAATAGCTTTTGCATTAATGATGTTTTGATCGTGGTCTTGATTTGATTCTTCAATATCAAGATCCATACGCTTAAGCTCATATGTTCCGATGATATCAAGATAAAAATTTTCAAGTGCAGTTTGATTTTGTGTAACTGCCCAAGGAGCATCACCAACTTGTCCACCTATAGAAATTGCAAAGTCGCCGCCTTTTGCTCTAAGATCTGTTAAAGATTTTACAATGCCAGTATATTGCGCGGTGTCATTACCTTTTTTGCTGAGTGAATAATATCCGCCCCAGCCCCAACGAATGTTTCCGTCTTCAGCAAGAGGTTTTGTTTGGTCTGGTTGAATAAATCCAAGATTGAAATATTTTACTCCTGAATCATCGTAAAGTTTGGCAAGATTTGGTGCGCCGCTATTACTGTAAGCGTTTGCGGTGTCAACCCATGAAGACATATCAATATATGGAGCGGCGAGTCTAACTGGCCAGTTGCTTTTTTGTGTTTTATTTAGCGGGCTTGTAATCATTTGGTGGGTAATGATAGGAAATGTAAAAATCATTATTAGTGAAAATATTAGTAAAATAGAAAGGCTTATAAAAATTGGATAGTATCGTTTTTTGAATGGAGAAAGTGATTGAAAATAATTCATAGTTAACCTCATAGTTTTAGTTTGATAATTTTAAATATAAAATATTCAAAAAACAAAAAATGAGTATTAAAATTTGACTTTTGAAAGTTTGATTATGTATTATATATGTGAGGTAAAAGTTATGATAATAATGTTTGTTAGACATGCAGAAGCAAAAAATGATAAACTTACAAAACTTGGAAAAATTCAGTGCAGATTGGCTGTTAAACAAAAAGATAAAATTAAGTTTGAAAAAATCTATTGTTCACCAGCAAATAGATGTGTAAAAACAGCAAGATATTTTCAAAATAAATATAAACTTCCTGCTGAAATTTGTGAAAATTTGGCTGAAAGACAATTGCTTGTTGATGCTGTTCCTCAAAATGATAATGAACAAGAATGGTATGATAATTATATGAATCCGCTCTATGAAAATGATTTGCCTGAAGGATGCAAAAATTATCTCACCAGATCTTTTGTTGAGTTTAAGAGAATTGTTGATGAAAATATAAAGACCAACACAAACGTTATTATTGTTGCACATAGTTGCACAATTTATGCTTTGTCAGCATTTATCTATGGCATTGAAAAAGATAAAAATATCCAATGGATGAGAGTTGGAAATTGTAGCAAAGTTTACTACGAAATAAACGAAAAGGACTAGTATGCAAAAGTTTTTTGTTAATGGAAAATGTTATTATTTAAATGACTCAATGGAAACATTTGAGGCATTTTTTTGTAATGATGAATCTTTTGTTTTGTGTGGAAAAAACGATGAGGTTTTGTCACTAAAAAGTGATGGTGATGAAGTTTTTGATTGTTCTGGAAAAACAATCATTCCGGCATTTTATGATACAGATGCTCATATTTTTGAGATGATTGAAAATATAATAAAAACGCAAAAATCTGACGATTTTGTCGAAAAAGAGCATGAAAATGATGAAAATTTTGAAATTTTTGAAAATTTTGATTTGTATAAAGAAACTTTTTTGCGTCTTCAAAATGAATATATAAAAAATGGCATAACAACAATTTTTGAGATGAATGTAACAAAAAAGTCCTTTGTTTTTTGGAAAAAATTGGCTCAAGAAAAGTTGATTAAAATTGATATTATTGGTTTTGTTAATATAACTTCTTCAAAAGATGTTATGGACAACAATTGTGTGTCTTACAGAAAGTATGTCAATCATTTTAGGCTCGGTGGATATTCGCTTTCACTTGATGGAAAAATAACAAACAAAAGTGCTTGGTTAAAAAAGAAATATAAAAATGAAAAAGGTTATTCTGGTTGTGGACTTGTTTTAGATGAGGGATTAACCCTTTTGCTTAAAACAGCACTTGAAGAAAAGAAAATTGTATTCGTTGAAACAAATGGTTCAAAAGCACTTGATCAGTTTTTGTTTATAGCTGAAGAATTTTACAAAGAAAAAAAGACTGATGATGCACTCCCATTTTTGCCGGTTGTTAGAAATGTAAGTTTTGTGAGTTCAAGGCAACTCAAAAAGATAAAAGAACTTGGCTTTGCAATTGATTTTGATGTTTCTATTTTAAAAGACGAATTTCATTTGCTTAAAAGTGTTGTTAGTCTGTTTGGTATGGAAAAATTGGTTCCTGCCAGCAAGGCGAAAAAACTTGGTATTCCCATTATGTTTCATTTGATGAGTAAATCAAAAGTTGAAAGTCCTTTTGAGCTTGTCAAATTTTTAACTAGTAGGGTATCTAACATAAAAAAGATAATTGGAAAAGGTGATAGGTTAACTTTTGATTTTGCGTTAAAATCTTTAATAACAACACCTGCAAAATATTGTTTTGAAAGCGAGCAAAAAGGTTCAATTGAACAATCAAAAAAGGCAAATTTTTTGGTGCTTTCTTCTGACCTAAATTCAAAAAATATTCAAAGTAATCACATTGAAAAAGTTTTTGTTAACGGTGAATGTATTTTTGATGAAAACAAATAATTTTTATAAATAAAAAATAGAGATTAAAAATCTCTATTTTTATTTTGCTTTATATGTGCCATCATAAAATGATTTTGTTAAGTTGATGGTAATCTTATTAATTGAATATTCTTTTTGAAGAAGATTTGAAAACGTTATGTTTTGTGTAGGATTTGAAACTTCTTCCAAAATCAAAAAGTCAAAATTATTAGATTCTGTTTCTATTATAATTCCAGCGGTGAATGAATTTATGTCATTAGGAACTTCAATATTAAAATTGGCTCTAAAGATATTTTTGTAAGAAGTGAGTGAACAAGTCGAATTGCAATTTGCTTTCAAATTGTTTGCGTTACAGCTTTTCAAATCTTCAGTTGAAAAGTAAGAAAACAATAGAGCATTGTTGTTTGAAGTTAATTCATTTGAGTTGGTTGTTATCATGTTTCTAATATCAAAATTTGATGTTTCGTTAGTTTTGCAATAAACAAATGCTCCAACCACGTCAAAATTTTCGTAATTTTCAGTGATAGTTAAATCTTGGTTTGCAATAAGTTTTGTTTGAATAAGTTGGTTAAAGTTGTAAAAGTTACCATTAACACTGTAGCCTGAAATTGCTTGAGCGTTTTTAAAGTTATAAAAAATAGAATTATTTGTGTTTGAAACGCAATTGCTATTATTT
>CAKVMF010000087.1 GCA_934771675.1 uncultured Clostridia bacterium | reverse complement strand
GAGTTATGGAGAACTATTTTAATGAAAACTCGTTTGCTCATGATGAACTTGGAACTGAACAGATTATTAAAAATGTAACAAGAGATGAACTTTTGGGTTACAAATCAAGATTTTACAAACCTAACAATTGTATAATCTCTGTTGCTGGTAATATTGAATTTGACACGCTTGATAAGATTGTTCAAAAATATTTTGTTTTTGAAAATGCTGAAGATAGTATGCCAAATTTGGTTTCATTTGAAAAGTTCAATATTAGTCTAAAAAAGCAATATGATGTTGTTAAAAGAAATGATAATCAAGCAAATGTTTGTGTCCATATAAAGAGCATAACTTGCGAGAACAAATTGAAGCCAGTTGCTGAACTTTACACTTGCATTTTGGCAAATGCACAAAATTCAAGGCTTTACAAAAAGATTCGTGAAGAACTCGGGCTTGTTTATTCAATTTATGGATTTATGAGTTTGGGTAGTCAAACAGGGGAACTTTTCATATTTTTTGGAACAAGACCAGCCAATGTTGAAAAAGCCATGATTGAAATAAAAAATATTATTCAAACTTTGGCTGCTGGTGGAATCACCGAAGAAGAACTTCAAATGGCAAAAAATTTAAGAAAGTCAAATGCAGAGTATATGGCTGAAACAAACAGCGATATTGCAGAGCTTGTTGGAACTGAACTTAACTACTTTGGAAAAGTTGATACAATTGCTCAAAAGGTTGAAAAACTTGACAAAGTTAAAGCTAAACAAGTGAATGAATTTGCAAAGCTTATTGCAAGTGAGCAAGTGTTTAATGTTGTTGCAGTTGGAAAGGGTTTTTCAAAAAACGATTTGCTTAAATTTAATCAAAAAAATTAAAATATTGTCAAAAATATTGTCACAAGAATGTTGACAATATTTTTTTTTAGGACTAGAATATTAGCAGTTACACCAAAAGAGTGCTAACAAACAAAAATAAATATTGCTAAAAGAGGTAATTTTATGAAAAATTTTAAAACTGAATCAAAAAGAATTTTGGATTTAATGATAAACTCAATTTATACTCACAAAGAAATCTTTTTGCGTGAACTTATTTCAAACTGTTCAGATGCAATTGATAAGCTTTATTACAAAAGTTTGAGTGATAATCTTGGACTTGCAAGGGAAAATTTTGAGATTAAAATCAAAGCAGACAAGGAAAACAGAACTTTAACAATAACCGATAATGGTATTGGTATGACAGCTGAAGAACTTGAAAACAACCTTGGAACTATTGCAAAATCTGGTTCGCTTGCTTTTAAAAATCAAAACGAAAAGAAAGAAGATATCAATATTATTGGTCAATTTGGTGTTGGATTTTACTCAGTGTTTATGGTTGCAGACAAAGTTGAAGTTTTGTCAAAAGCTTACGGCAGTGACAAAGCAAATCTTTGGACAAGCACAGGTGCTGAAGGTTACGATGTAACTGAAGCTGAAAAAGAAACAAACGGAACTGAAATCAAGATTTATTTAAAACCTGACACTGAAGATGAAAGATATTCAGAATTTATGGAATATTACAAACTTCGTGAACTTATCAAGAGATATTCTGATTATATTCGTTACCCAATAAAAATTGAAAAGGAAGTTCCTGTTCAAGCAAAAACTGAAAGTGATGATGAAAGCAAAAAAATAGAAACAACCAAAGAGTGGGAAACTATCAACTCAATGGTTCCACTTTGGAGAAAGAACAAAAATGAACTTAAAGATGAAGACTATAACAAGTTCTACAAAGATATGTTCTACGACTTTGATGATCCATTTATGCATTTTCATATTTCTGCAGAAGGTGTTGTTGACTATAAAGCACTTTTGTATATTCCAAAGAAGTGTCCAGAAGCATACTTTTCAAAATATTTTGAAAGGGGCCTAAAACTTTATTCAAACGGTGTGTTGATAATGGATAAATGCAAAGAACTTATTCCTGAATACTTTGGATTTGTTCAAGGACTTGTTGACTGTGAACTTTCACTTAATATTTCCCGTGAAACAGTTCAACATGACCGTCAACTTCAAAAAATTGCTTCAAGCATTGAAAAGCAAATAAGAAAAGAACTTCAAGATATGTGCGAAAATGACCGCCCAAGATATGAAAAATTTTATGAGAGTTTTGGACTTCAACTTAAAGTTGGACTTTACAACAACTGGGGTATGGATAAAGAAAAACTCCAAGACCTTATCATGTTCTACTCAATCAAACAAGATAAACTCGTAACATTTAAAGATTATGTTTCATCAATGGCTGAAGGACAAAAATATATTTACTATGCAACTGGAAACTCAATTTTGTCTATAAAGAAGATGCCTCAAACTGAAAAGGTTTTGAATAGTGGCTATGATGTTTTGTGCATGACCGATAACGTTGATGAATTTGCAATCAAATATGTTGGATCTTATAGCGAAAAAGAATTTAAAAACGTTTCTGATGGAAATACAGGTATTGAAAGTTCAACAGAAGAAACAAGTGAAGAAGACAAACCAATTCTTGAATTTTTGAAGAATGCACTTGTCGGTGAAGTGTTTGATGTGAAACTTTCAAAGAAACTTGGTGATCATCCTGTTTGCTTGTCGAGTGAAGGTGAAATTTCACTTGAAATGGAAAAAGTATTCAAAAACATGCCAAAAGGTGATGTTAATTCACAAGATATTCAAGCAAAGAAGATCCTTGAAATCAATGCAGACCACAAGATTTATCAAAAAATCAAGAGTCTTTATGAGTCAAACAAAGATGATTTAAAAGAACTTGCAGAAGTTTTGGTTGATGAAGCAAAACTTATTGAAGGTCTTGAAATTGAAGATACTGGAAGATTTGTGGCTCTTGCAACAAAATATATGGCTGAATAAGTTATTGAAAAATAGGCTCAAAAAATGAGCCTATTTTTTTATTTTTTTTAAAAAATCAGTTGACAAATTTTGGTTTTGACATATGCTTGAAAAAATTCAAAATTTATAAAAATAGTTTTTGACTTGATCGCTTATATATGATATTTTATTGGGGTGCGTTTTTTGCAGGGAGTGAAAAAACAGCTAATCTATTTAGGAGAATTATTCGCATGAGAAGTAAAAAATCATTTATAATAATTGGAGTTATAGTTGCTATAATTATGTCATTGTCAGTGATTGGAGCATTGTTTGTTCCAAAGATCAACAGTGGAAATACCACCGAACAACAAAATTATAGCTATGGAAAAACTGAAAACGAATCCGACGGCGGAAACAAAGGATCTCAATCAAATATAGACCAAAAACCAGACGATCAAGAAGTCAGCGAGCCACAAACATATTTTATAAACAAACAAAATTCAACCAAAGTTACTGAAATTTCAGGAAACACAAAAGTATTCAAATTATCTTTCAATTTGTTTATTAAAAATAATGAGAAGGTGGACAGAAAATTCTTACTCGCAGGATTTGTTATGAATTATGATATATCAAGTTTTGGGACATATCTATCAAGTGAGTGTAAAAATTGCAATAATTCGCTAGTGATTGATGCAGGGGAAATTGGAGAAATTCAATTTGAAATGAAGTTTGTTATTAATAGTGACAACTTCAATAGTTTAAAAGCCAACAATTTGGATATTAGTTATTTTGGTGAAAAAGTTTATGAAATTAGTTTGTAGCAGGCTGTTGTCTGCTTTTTTATTGCACATTTTTTGAAAATGTGCTATTTTATTGCTATGAAGATAAATGTTGTTTGCGTAGGGAAAATTAAAGAAAAATTCTTTACTGATGCAATAGACGAATACAAAAAGCGTCTTTCAAGATTTGCGATGGTAAAGGAAATTGAAGTTGATGAAGATTCAAAGGAAAACAATCTTCAAAAAAAGAGCGAAGTTGAAGGAAATTTGTTGCTTTCAAAATGTTCTGGCGTTGTTATTGCTATGGATATGCGTGGAAAGATGTTTTCAAGTCCTGAAATTGCTGAGTTTATTAAACAGAAAAAGAATTTGGGGCAAAGCGAAATAACTTTTGTTATTGGTGGCTCAAATGGACTGTCAAGCGAAGTTATCAAACGAGCTGATTTGGTTTTGTCGTTTGGAAATATAACATATCCGCATCAACTTTTTAGAGTTGTTTTGTTTGAACAAATTTACAGAGCAATTACAATTTTGGAGGGTTTACCTTACCATAAATAACATTTAAGGGAATAGTATGGATTATAAGTTTAAATTGTTGAAAGTTCATTGTGCTGGTTGTGCGCTTGCACTCGAGCAACATTTGAACGAACTTGAAGGAGTTTCAGCTGAAATCAATTTTGTTACAAAAGTTTTAAAACTTAAAATTGAAACAGAGAACCCAGCAGAAACATTAACCATAGTTAAAACGGAAATCTCAAATTTTGACCACATGATTGAGATTGTTGACTATGAAGACGATGAAGATATTGCAAAGCGTGAAAAAAAAGAACGAAATCAAAATATAATTAGGCTTTCGGTTGCGTTGGTTGTTATGATTGTTGGAATTTTTATACCAACATTTTGGTTTAAAGTTGTGGTGCTGGCACTTGATTACATCTTGGTGTCTTACAAGGTTTTGATTGCTGCTGGCAGAAATATCTTGCACGGAAAAATTTTTGATGAAAACTTTTTGATGGTTATTG
>CAKVMF010000086.1 GCA_934771675.1 uncultured Clostridia bacterium | reverse complement strand
TCCGTCAATTCCACTTAATGTTCAAAACTTCAAGAGATATCACTGGTGACTCAAACGACGTTATTTACCTTCGTCCAGAAACCGCTCAAGGTGAATTTGTGAACTTTATGAACGTTCAAAGAACCACAAGAGCCAAAGTTCCTTTTGGTATTGGACAAATCGGAAAAGCTTTCAGAAATGAAATCACCCCAGGAAACTTCACATTTAGAACTATTGAATTTGAACAAATGGAACATCAATGGTTCTGCAAAAATGAAGAAGAAGGATTCAAATACTATGCAGAATACAAGCAAAAAGCCATGGATTTCTTGCTTGACCTTGGATTCAAAAAAGAAGATTTAGCCTACAAAGACCATGAAAAACTCGCATTTTATGCAAAAGCAGCTTGTGATATTATTTACAAATATCCATTTGGCTGGAACGAATTAAACGGAATCCATTACAGAACGAACTACGATCTTTCAAGACACCAAGAATATTCTGGCAAAAACATGATGTATATTGACCCTATCACCAATGAAAAATATATTCCACACGACGTTGAATATTCAATTGGTGCTGATAGACTCACACTTGCAGTTCTTTGCGAATTCTATGATGAAGAAACTTTGGAAGGTGGCGACACAAGAATAGTTTATCACTTCCACCCTACAATTGCACCTTACAAAGTTGCAGTTCTTCCACTTCAAAAGAATCTTTCAGATAAAGCAAAAGAAATATACAAAACACTTTCAAAGCACTTTATGTGCACATATGATGAAGCTGGTTCAATCGGAAAGAGATATCGCCGTCAAGACCAAATTGGAACTCCATATGCAATCACAATTGATTTTGACACTCTTGAAAATGGAACATTCACCGTTCGTGATAGAGATACAATGCAACAAGTTCGTATGACAACTGATGAACTCATCAAATATGTTGAAGAAAAACTTTTGTTTTAATTTTTAGTTCAAAACCCAAAATTTTTAATTCAAAAATCATTAAAAAAACCACACTTTTCAGTGTGGTTTTTCTTTTTTAATCAATCTTTTATTTTAACCAAAATTCACATAAATGCTGATTTTATCAAGTATTATGCGTAACACAATACCCTATTTCAAAGCATCAACAAGAGCAGATGAGCTATCTTTCAAAACCTGTTTGGCTTCAACCGTTCTTGAATCATCCCTGCCATAAAGTTTTTCATAAACTTCATTTTTTGCACTTGCAAGATTTGAAAGAGTATATAGTCTTTTTATTTTGTTTTCTTCACTTTCATAAACAGCTGAAACTTTAAGCCCTTCAATGCGTTGATTTAAAAGTTGTTCAATTGTTGATGATTCCCCATCCTTTAAACCAGTTGTATCTAACAATTCTTGATACTTTGCTTTAAGTTCTTCCTTTGTTCCTTCTGCATTGTATTTTTCACTTAAGTTGTAAACATAGGTTGAAAATGAATATTCGTATTCATAATCTCCACAAAGAGTGTTAAAAACAAATGTTTTTGCTTCAATTTCCAAGTTCCAAAGACATTTTATCTTTTGGTTGTTCAAATAACTTCTGGTGTTGCAAAGCACTGGTATAAGCCCTTTTTGGCTTCCAATTTCACCAAGCGATGAATCATCAAGTTTTTCACAGAAAGCGGAAAAATCTTCCCTGCTTTGCAGCTCATTAATATAATAAAGTTCTTTGTAATACTCATTCTTGCTTTGCTCAAAAACAATCAAGTTATACAAATCAACACTTTTCCCACTTTTTTCATATGTTTGAATCAAACTTGCTTCTTGAGCCTTGTCCATTTTTAGCGCTCCAAATATAGAAACATTGATTCTTGGACAAACAAAAAACATTGCTGACAAAAAGAACATAAACGCAAGCAAAATCATCAGCAAAATTTTAAAAAATGAAAAAAGCGAATTTTTCCAAACTGTTGGTGTAAGCAACCTTGTTTCGTTCAAATGATCATTTTCCATATTAATTGTTTCCTTCAATTTCAGAAATTTCATTTAAACGGCGAATATGTCTATCACCTTCAAAATCGGTTTTAACAAAAACATTAAGCATTCTAGCTATTTTTCTTCTGCAAGGCTTAACCTCAAAAACTCCGTCGCTGTAACCTGCTGCAAAAACAATAGAATTTGCATTTTCATGACGTCTAGCAAAATAAGCTTCAGCTTCACTATTTGCCAAAACTGAACGTATTCCATCAAACTTATTTGCAACAACATTCATACCAATTCCAGTTCCACATAAAAGAACCAAACCATCAGCATGAGTGTTCAAGAACTCATCATATGCCATCTTCGCCAAAATTGGATAATCATTTTGTTCGCCTGCATCCTTAATTTCAAGGCATTCAATTCGATTTTCAATCAAAACTTCTTTAATTTTATCTATAAACAATTGCTTAACCCTGTGATCGTAAGCAATAACCATTTTTTTAAACATAAACTCACCTAGTTCTAGTTTAGTAATTTTTCGGCATTCTGTCAATTAATCACAAATAAAAAAGAAGTAAATATTTACTTCTTTCTTTTGGAACTATTAAATTTTTGTTTTAAATAGACTATCTCACGTTTCAAGGATTCCATATCTCGTTCTTGCAACGAAATCAATCTGTCTTTTTCACGAATAACATCTTCAAACGACTCTCTTTCACAATCATTAAAACCTGACCCCATGTCATCTCTAAAACCAAACATATAACGCTCCTACTACTAGGTTGTGCGATATTTGTCGAATTATACAAAAAATTTTAATTATTTTGTTGTGGTGCTGTTGGAATTTTAATATTGTAGCCCTCTGGTGTAAGCAAAAAGATATTGCTTTCAACTCTTCTAATATTGCCATTAAGTGCAATAATTGCCCCACTTGTGCAGTCCAAAAGTCTTTGAGAATCAACTTCATTCATTGTATTTAAGTTTAAAACTACTGATTCTCCTTCTTTAAGGTATCCAATGATAATTTCAACATCTTCAAACTTTGTTGGATAAACAAATTCAACATTTTTGCTTCCGTAACCACCAACGTTTGAGCCTACTCCGCCATAGTTGTTAACTGGTGAATCATATGTTCTTGAAGTGTTGTATTGATCCGGATTATCATAATAAGATGTTGTCGTGCTTTGTGCAGCGGTATTTGAAACATCCTTATCTTGTTTTAGTGAATATCTCTTTGCAATTTTATCAGCTTTTTCTTGAGCTTTTCTTGCTTTATATTCTTCCTTTTGACGTTTGCGTTCTTTTTCGCGCATCATTTTTTCTTCATGGCGTTTTTGTTTTTCAACTGAATTGTCATAAACTTCTTCGTTTTCAAAACCAACACCTTTCATCAACCAATTCATAAATCCCATAATTTATGCACCTCTTAGTAACATAATCATAACATATTTTGTGTAAAATTCAAATAAAAACATTCATATTTTTTGAACTTTCTACAAATTGTTAAATAATTCTACCCTTACTAGCACCAAATTAGTGCAAAATTGACTTATTAAATGGCTCTTGTTTAAACTATCAAAATAATCCATCAAAAAGTTGTTTATATAGATTAAAATCAAACTGGAAACAATTTTTGCATTGCTTTCGAGTTCAATTTCCATATCAAAACCACTTGAAATTTGATCAAATTCCAATTTTTTACGTATCAACTCTTTGCAAAACTCCGTTTCTGAAACACTTCCAGCTAGAAGATTAAGACAACTTTGCATCATCTCATCAACAAACCCATCAAATTTCAAACAAAACCCCATAACTTTTGAGTTCTTTTTAATTTCAAGTTTTTTTTGTTTACTTGGTGACTTTGTTTTCACTTCAAGTGTTTGTGACGCTATAGATGCCTTTGTCAGTTCCCTAACACTCTCCGATTCTTCCTTGCTTTTATAGGCATTTATAATCACACCAAACTTGTTTTGGTATTCAAACACACTGCCGGCTCCACCAAGATTTTTAATTTTTTCCACGTCCTTTTTTGCATCACTTTGCTTTTCACTTTCACAGCATATTAGCAAAAAATATGGCTTTTCTTTAAAAAACTTGTCTTTTTTATCCTTGCATATAGAAACAACCAAAAAACATGAAAAAATAAGGATTAACGCCACACTCACAATTGACATTACTCCAAATTTTCTTGATTTAGAATGCTCTTTGAATGGCACACAACATTGCAATTTCGATTTTCCAACCTTATCATAAAAATAGTTATAATATTTTTTATGCGTCGGCCAAATCAAAAATGCTTTAGCTGTTATAAAGACCATAAAAAATCATATAATTAATTAGATATAAAAGGAGAAAAAAATGAATTTTAAACCATTGTTTGATAGAGTTGTATTAAAAAATATATCAAAACAAAAAAAGACAAACTCAGGTTTTATTATTCCTGAAACAGTTGGAGATGAACCGATTGAAGCAAAAGTTGTAGCCGTTGGAAATGGCGACTGTTTTGATGGAAAAAAATCCGAAATGGCAGTTGAAGTTGATGACCATGTTTTGTATAACAAATATGGCGCAACCGAATTCAAATGCGACAATGAAACCTACGTAATTTTACGACAAAGCGATATTTTAGGAGTATTTAAGGAGAAAAAATAATGGCAAAACAAATAAAATTCAGTGAAGATGCACGAACCGCATTAAAGCTCGGCATAAAAGCAG
>CAKVMF010000085.1 GCA_934771675.1 uncultured Clostridia bacterium | reverse complement strand
GTTTATATAATCACTTTCGCCTTTGCCGTATCTTCCAGCAGTGAAGGTTTTTGATTTGTCAATAGTGTCAACATCAACAATAGGCGCAGACGCATCATAAAAATGAAGATTGCTTTCGCCAAGCAAGGTTTGAAGTTCATTTGAAAGATTATCACTGGTAAGTGGTCCAGTTGCAACAATTGTTGGAATGGACAAATCAAGCTTTGAAATTTCACCATAGTGAATGGTAACATTTTGAAGAGATTTTATTTGTTTTGTTACAAGTTCTGCAAATTTGTCCCTATCAACAGCAAGTGCTGAGCCCGCTGGAACTTTTACTTCATCAGCGCACTTTAAAATCAAACTGTCAAGTTCACGAAGTTCGGCTTTCAAACACCCTGATGCCGTTTGCAAATCATCACTTTTAAAAGAGTTTGAACAAACAATCTCTGCAAAATTTTCACTTTTGTGTGCAGGAGAAAACTTGACAGGTTTCATTTCATAAACGTCAACACTTATCCCACGTTTTGAAAGTTGATAAGTTGCCTCCGCACCTGCCAAGCCACATCCAATAACATTCACTTTAGTTTTCATTTTGTTCATCTAATTTATTCAAAATATCAATTTCTTCGTTTATATTTCTAGCTTCATTCATTGGTTCTGCTTCATGCAAATCAACTTCAGCAGCACCATTTTTATTTTCAATTTTTTCACGCCTTGAATAATCACACTTTGGGCATGAAATAACTTTTAAGTTTTTATATAACTTCACAATCATTTCAGTTCCGCATTTTGGGCACTTTTCATTTGCTGGAATATTCCATGAAACAAACGAACATTCAGGATATCCCTCACAACCATAAAAGTATTTGCCTTTCTTTGATTTTAATCTGCGAACATTTTTTCCACAAAGTGGACACTTTGCAACAATTGGTTTTTCTTCTTCAAGTGGTTTTGTATTTTTGCAAGTTGGATAATTTGGACAAGCTAAAAACTTTCCAAACTTTCCAGTTCTAATAACCATCATTGCACCGCATTTGTCGCATTTAACATCACTAACCTCATCTGGAACTTTTGATTTTGAATTGTCCATGGATGCAGCCTTAACATCTTCTTCAAATTTTCCATAGAAATCATGCAAAACTTGATGCCAATCTTTGCCTTCATATTCAATATCATCAAGTTTGTTTTCCATGTCAGCAGTAAAGCCAACATTCATAATATCTGGGAAAAATTTAATAAGCATATCAACAACAACATTTCCAAGTTCTGTTGGAACAATTGATTTTCCATCATGCTTAACATATTCACGAGTGAAGAGTGTTGAAACAGATTGTGTGTAAGTTGATGGTCTTCCAATACCTTTTTCTTCCATTGCTTTAACCAAACTTGCTTCGGTGTATCTTGCTGGTGGTTTTGTCCACTTTTGTTCTGGTTTGGTTTCTTTTGCAACAAACACATCACCTTTTTCAATGTTTGGCAATTTTGATGATTCTTCGTTTTCATCATCTACTGGTTGGTTGTTGTAAACCGCAGTGTATCCGTCAAACAATAGGGCTTTCCCTGTAGTTTTGAATTTATAACCATTCGCTTCCAAGTCAACTGAAAGTGAATTGTAGGTTGCATCACTCATTTGGCTTGCCAAGAATCTATCATAAATAAGTTTGTATAATCTATACTCATTCTTCTGAATTTTATCTTTCAAATCTTCAGGACGTCTATCAAGAGAAATTGGACGAATAGCTTCGTGCGCATCTTGAGCATCTTTTTTGTTTTTGAAAAATCTTGGTTTTTCCAAAGCATATTTATCACCATAATTTGATTTGATAAAAGCTTTTGCTTTTGCTTGGGCTTCTGGTGCGACACGGGTTGAGTCAGTTCTGATATATGTTACAAGTGGCTGCTTGCCCTTTCCTGCAATTTCAACACCTTCATAAAGAACTTGTGCTGTGCTTGAAGTTGTTTTCAAACTCATACCAAGTTTGTTGAGTGCTTCTTGTTGCATTGTTGATGTTGTAAATGGTGCACTTGGTGAAGATTTTGTAATTGACTTTTTAACATTTGAAGCAACAAAATCTGAATCTTTTACAGCTTCAACAATTTTGTCCATTTCTTCTTTTGATTTAACAGTCTTATCTTTTCCAAGATTTAATGTCGCCTTGAATGTTTCTTTTGAACCATCTTTGTTTGTCAAAATAACTTGAAGTGTCCAATATTCTTCTGGCTTAAAGTTTTGAATTTCTCTTTCTCTGTCAACAACAAGTCTGAGTGTAACCGATTGAACACGACCAGCAGAAAGCTTGTTTTGAATCTTTTTGCAAAGAATAGGTGAAATTTTGTAACCCACAAGTCTATCAAGAACACGTCTAGCCTGCTGTGCATTAACAAGCTTGTCATCAATTGGTCTTGGATGCGCAATTGCTTCATTAACCGCAGTTTCACTAATTTCATTGTATGTTATTCTGTTTGCCTTTGCCGGATCAATTCCAAGAAGATAACACATATGCCATGCAATAGCTTCCCCTTCACGATCAGGGTCGCTTGCAAAATAAACACTTTCAGCATTTTTCATTTCTTTCTTTATTGCATCAACAGTTTTTTTGTGATCTGGAACAACAACATATTCTGGTTCAAAATTGTTTTGAACATTTACGCCTAAACCCTTTTCAGGCAAATCACGACAATGTCCAAATGTTGGCATAACTTTGTAGCCTTTTCCTAAATAATGTTGAACACTATCTTTTTTACCGGGACCTTCTATAAGAACAAGTTTCATAAAATCTCCTTTTAAAATCTTATCAACTCTACCACAAACCATTTGAGGTTGTCAAATGAGTTTTTTTGGGTAACATGCAATTTGTTATGTTTTTTCAAAATAAAAATAATTTACTGTCGAATGAATCTCTATAACCTAAAATATGTGTTGCTTGAACCTTTTTTGATGAGCCCAAACATCTCCATTTTTATAAGTTTTGATGAAAGAACAGATGCTGAAATTTGTGTTTTTTCAGCCAAATCATCAAAGTTCATTTCACCACCAGAAAGTGCATCCAAAATCGAATTTTCAATAATATCAACTTGAACTTGTGATTTTGTTTGAGCAGCCTTTTGAATTTGAAGTTTATTCAAAATTCGCTCTGGCGAAATTGTAAAAGTATCCGGCATTTCATCAATCAAATTGTTAGTTCCAACTGATTGTGGTGAATAAATATTGCCAGGAACAACAAAAAGTTCTCTGCCTTGATCAATTGCTTCTCTTGCAGTTGTCATAGTTCCACTAGCTTCCCCTGCTTCAACTATCAACGTTCCAAGTCCTAGCCCTGCAACAATTCTGTTTCTTTCAACAAATGAATATTTTGTTGGTTTGCACTTTGGCTTATACTCAGAAACAAGCAAACCATGCTGCACTATCTTTTCAGCTAAAGCTTTGTTTTGTGATGGATAAATCGAGTCAAGCCCACCGCCCAAAACAGCAATGGTTTTTCCACCAACAGCAAGAGTTGTTTCAGCAACAATTGTATCTATTCCATAAGCCAAACCTGAAATAGTAACAAGCCCAGCAGATGACAATTCCTTTGTAAATTTTTCACAAACAATTTTTCCATAGTCTGTTGGTTTTCGTGTTCCAACAATTGAAATTGATTTTTTGTTAAGCAAACTCTTATCACCTTTTATATATAAGGCTAGTGGCGGCTCGGCAATATTTTTCAATTTTTCTGGGTATCCATCCGAAACAAAAGTTACAACATCAAGCCCATAAGTGCAAAGTTCATCTTCAACCTGTTTTTCAAATTTTTCAATGTCCAAATCCATCAATTCTTGCTTAACTTTTTCACTACTAACAAAGTCAAAATTCGCATTTTTTATCAAATTTGGATTAAAAACATCGTCAATTTTGTTAAAATTCTTCAAAATCTTCTCAACTTTTGAAAAACTATAACCATTTTGATTAAACCAAATCAGAACCAATTCTTCAGTCTTCATCACTCTCTCCTACATTTGAAATTTGTCAATAGTTCTATATGCAAGTGCCTCCGCCAAATGGTTTGAACAAATATTTTCACTACCATCAAGGTCAGCAATTGTTCTTGCAACTTTAAGTATTCTTGTGTAACCCCTTGCAGATATATGATATTTATCAAAAGCCATTTTCATAAGCATTTCACATTCATCATCAAGTTTACAAAACTCGTTAATCATTTTTGAATTCATTTTAGCGTTTGTGTGAACATGAGTTCCTTTGAATCTTTCAAGCTGAATTTTTCTAGCCTTGTCAACTCTCTTTTTTATTTCCGCACTAGATTCTTCAAGCGCTCTATTTTTTAAATCTTGATATTCAACTCTTTCAACATCAATCTTCAAATCTATTCTATCAAGAAGCGGACCAGATATCTTTTTTAAGTAATTTTGTATTGCTGTTGGAGTGCAAGTGCATACCGCATTTTTACTACCATAGTTTCCACAAGGACATGGATTCATACTCGCAACAAGCATAAAGTTTGCTGGATAATCATATGTTCCGCTAGCCCTTGAAACTGTAATCTCACCATCTTCAAGTGGCTGTCTTAATGTTTCAAGTGTGGCTCTTGAATATTCTGGAAGTTCATCCAAAAACAAAACGCCATTGCTAGCCAAACTGACTTCGCCAGGTTTTGCATCTTTTCCGCCACCAGTT
>CAKVMF010000084.1 GCA_934771675.1 uncultured Clostridia bacterium | reverse complement strand
GCAATGAATCATCTCCCTCATCATCACTCCAATTATTTTTAGATGAATCTTCGCTGTCACCATCACCACTTTCTGCGTTCTTTTTCTTTTCACATTCATCACACATTGTTTGGTCTTCTCTAATATAATTTTGACCACAAACTGGACAAAGTTCCATATCTTCAATATCTAAAAGTTCATCATCATCACCTTCAGCATGATGTTTCATTTCATTTTTGCAGACTTGGCAATAATCTTCACCTTTCAAAATATAATTAAGTTCACATCTTGGGCATTTGATATATTTTTTTATCATAAAATTTCTCCAATTGAAATATTGCTCGTATTGTATAACAAATTGATTTGTTTGTAAACTACTTTACTTGAAAAATTTTAATTTTCTTTTATATTGTATACATTGCTCAAAAAAATATGCACTAATTTTTTTTGCTTGCAAAATTTAAAAAAATTGGCACAAAAAAAGCCACAACCAAGTTGTGGCAAAAAATAAACTTATTTCTTTTTGTGAGATTCAATAAAATCAACCAAATCTTTGATTGTTTTGATATTAGGAATTGCTTCATCTGGAATTGATACGCCGAATTCATCTTCAAGCGACATCAAAATTTCAACCAAATCAAGAGAATCAGCACCAAGGTCTTCAGCAATGTTTGTTTTTTCAGTAATTTTTTCAACAGGAACTGAAAGTTGATCTGAAATAATTTCCTTAACCTTATCAATTGTCATTTTTATGCCCTCCAATATAATTTTATATTAACACTTTTTTGTGTTTTTTGCAAACGATTTATGCCACTATGTAGAATCAAACATTAATTACAATTTCGTGCCAGCCATCTATAATATTGTGAACCTTAAATTTAATTACGCTACCAGGCTTAATATTAAACTTCACATCATCAAATGAATATATGTTAAACATCTGTTCGTTTTCATGCAAAACACCATCAAGGTCGGTGTATGTGAACGATTCAACATAGTCTTTTTTCGCAAGTCCTGCTTGAGCTGCGAGTGAATTATCCTTAAATCCAGCAACTATGCAATGATATTTTGCAACATATGCAATTCCGTTATCATGTTCAACAGGCACTCTTTGAGTTCCATATTTGTCTTCAAAATCAAATGAATCAATACCAATATCAACTTCCTCAAGGTCACCATTGTTTGCAATGATGTTGTTTGCAACTGAAATCGCAAGCGAACTTGGGATTGCATAGTTCATACCAACAACAGTGTAACCTGAAGTATCTTCATGAGTCTTTGCGTTAACAAGGCCAATAAATTGTCCCCTACTGTTAAATAGTCCACCACCAGAGTTTCCCCTGTTTATTTCAGCACTTGTTTGGAACACTCTGATTGTTGTTGAAGATTCAATAGTTTTTATGATGAGTGTTGGATCAGTTGAAACAACTCCGCTTGTTACACTAATTCCCTGACCAAGAGAATTTCCAACAGCAAAAGCTTTTTCACCCACTGAAAGGTATCTGCTGTCAAAAACAGAGATTGCAGTCATTCCATCAAAAGCATTTTGATTTTCCAATTTTGATTTATCAACTTTTAAAATTGCAACATCATAATCAGATGCACATCCAACAAATGTTGCCTTTATTGGAACATGCCAGTTGTATGGCAAAATATAAACCGAATTTGCATGATTGCTAATAACATGGTAGCAAGTCAAAATGTAAACATCATTTCCATCAAATTTTAATATGCTTCCAGAGCCACGGCTTCCACCTTTGTTGAAAAACTCAAATTCATTTCTGATGGTTGTTCCACAGGTTATTGCAACAGATGTCGAAGTGGCTCTGTTGACGGCATCGTTTGAAACATCAGAGGTTGAAATGTAATTGTTTGAAGGATAATAAACATTTTTCACAACAGAATGTCTAATGTAAAAAAATGTGGTAAAAATCAATGCAACGTTAATAATAACCAAGACAATTGAAATGATCATCAAAGATTTTATTGCTGCAGGTTTTGCACCACCACCCCTTGAACTTGATGATGGCGAATAAGATTTTTTCACAGGAGCACGTCTTGAAATTGGCGTATCGTCATACGGAATTTTATTTATACTTCTTTCATTGTAATCATCAATATAGCCCATATAACCGTCTCCCCTTTTTATCTGACCTTACTGCCTCTAGATTTAACCAATTTGATTATAACATAAATTATGCCAGCAAGCAAGTATAGAGCAAGGGTTGACCAAAGTATTATTTTTTTTGCGTTGCTTTCATCTTCTTTATCGTTAACATAAACTGTAATATTTTCATTAAATTTTTGAGTTTGGTCTGTTCCAATGCGATGTGCATCAGCCGAAACCGAAAGTTTGATAATTCCCTTTTTTGCCCCTAAAATCTCAATAATACAGGTGTTATGTGTAACATAGTATGTTGCAACAGCAACACTTTTATCACTGCAAACAACACTAACTTCGCTGTCAAGTTCAATGTTGTATGAAAACTCAAAACTAAAACTTCTTGTTTCCCCAACCCTAATAAAAACATCTTCGCTTGAAAAATTTCCAAGTTTTGGAACTGCAACATTGAACGAATATGATGTGCTAAAAATTTGAACTGAATTAGACATTTTGTATTCACTCGCGCTTACCGACAAAGTGTATGTTCCATTTTTGTTCAGCACAAAAATTTCCGTTCCAACAAAATCATGCGAAGCACTTTGCGGAACTGACAAACTCACTTTAAAAGTTACTGATGAATTTGAATAATTTTTTAAATCTTTTTTGCCAATAACAAGATACTCAAAAAGATCTATTGGCGAAGTGTATGAAAAGGTGTCATACACATATAGATTTTTCACACTTGAATAAAAATTTTCACTAAATTTGTAATATGTGTAAGTTAGGTTTTTTACAACCGCTGTTTCCCCCTTTGCAGAAGTTCCCTTGAACACATGATAAAATGAAAGTGTGTCGTTTGAAGTTTTTATTTCTATTGTTTCATCTTTGTAGTAACGAAGTGAAAATGTTGTAAAAGTTATGCTGCTTAAAACTTTGTCATTTAGAGTTTTTGTTGCCGCACTTGCTGGGAGCTCCAAAAGTTTCCACCCCACAACACTGGTTGATAAAATATCTCCAAAATCATTTGGAGTTAGTGTCCAAGACAATATTTCGCCGTCAGCGGATTTAACTTCAATTGTCAAAACCAATGCAATGGTATCAGGAATATAAACCCATAAGTATAAAGATTCTGCTTCGGTTATTGAAAATACAGATGATACCAAAAATGCGGTAACATTCGTTTGACCATATTCATCAGCGCTTGGAGATATTGAAACTCCGTCCAAACATTTTTGAGTTGCATAATCAAAAGGAGTTTCGCCTTGTTTTGCCATACTTTTTAAATTTGATGGAAGATTGTTGTAGCCCACTGAAATTATGTCTTGTTTGTTCAAAATCATATCTTCAGTAACGTCGGTATTAATTTCAACCGCATGAGAAGATAAGTTTTCGCTTGAATTTTTTCCAGCAAAAACTGGAGTGGCAAAAGCTGCCAAACCAAAAATAAATGCCAAAAACAAACAAAAAACTCTTTTCATACTTTAAATATTTTCAATTTTCCAGTTGATTTCTCCCCTGCCTTTTTCCTTTAAAAACTCATTTGCTTTGATGAAATGTCCGTTTCCAAAAAAGCCGTTGTATGCTGAAAGTGGACTTGGATGTGCAGAAGTCAAAACCAAGTGTTTAGACTCGTCAATAAGTGCTTTTTTTGCAATTGCATTTCTGCCCCAGAGCATAAACACAACTGGATTATTTTGCTTTGAAACTTCTTCAATAACTCTGTCGGTAAATTTTTGCCAGCCAAAAGTTGAATGCGAATTTGCAAGATGTTCACGGACAGTGAGCGTTGTGTTTAAAAGCAAAACGCCCTGCTTTGCCCACGAAATTAAACACCCATGATTTGGTGGATCAATTCCAAGTTCACTCTTTATTTCTTTGTAGATATTTTTCAATGATGGCGGAACATCAACGCCAGGCAAAACTGAAAAACACATTCCGTGAGCTTGCCCAGGTTCATGATACGGATCTTGCCCCAAAATTACGACCTTGATATCTTTCAAGTCACAAGCCGTTAATGCTGAAAAAATCTTGTTTCTTGGCGGATAAACAACATGATGTTCATATTCTTCATCAACCTTCGTCAAGAGATTTTTAAAATAATCTTTTTCAAATTCATCTGCGAGAACATCGTCCCAACCATTGTTAAAAAATTTCATATAATTTTCCTTTGCATATAGTTATTTTGTTAAAAATGCAAATTAACTATTTTGATTTTAGCAAAATTCACAAAAAATGGCAATAAAATTGCCCATTAGACAGCAAAATAAAACTTTAATTATCTCATAAAAACAAAAAATAAAAAAATCCAGACAGAAAAACGCTGTTTGGATTTAAAACAATACCTTATTTGAAAAATATAAAAATGGGGTATCAGGCAAAGAATAAAAAAATTTCCAGGCAGGAGTTTACAATAACGTAAATGACTGTCTGGAAATTTTTTAAATTCTGAAGCATCATGTAACCTTTCTTGAGTATGCGTTTTTCCAGAAGGCAAAAATGGGGTAAATAAGAAGGAATAAAAAAAATCTCACGCAGGAGTGTACATAGACATAAATGACTGTTTGGATTTAAAAACAATACCTTGATTGAAAAATATAAAAATGGGGTATCAGGCAAAGAATAAAAAAATTTCCAGGCAGGAGTTTACAATAACGTAAATGAC
>CAKVMF010000083.1 GCA_934771675.1 uncultured Clostridia bacterium | reverse complement strand
GTTTTGAATGGTTCAGGCAGCTTTGAAGTTTTGCCTTGTGAACTTGAAATGAATATCATTAAAAATTCATTTATTTATAACGGCGAGATTCAAAATATTGAATATGAACTTTTTGATTTAAACGGAAATGCACTTGTTGCAAACGTTGTTTATATGTCAAACGGAGAAGAGATAACCCCAATCAATGTAGGAGAGTATTCAGTTGCTGTAAGTTATAATGCAAATTCAAATTACACACTTAATGAAACTTTTGTTATTGAAATTGCTAAGAAGCAATTGACAGTTTCAGCTGTTAATGACACCATTGTTTATGGTGAAAACATCCCAAACCTTGGCTTTGTTCTTTCAGGTCTTGTTGATGCTGACAAAGACAACTCTTTGTTTATGTTTAATCCTTATGTTGTTGGAACAAAGTTTGCTGTTGGCACATATGAGATTTGTTTTACACAAGAAAATGGCTTAACCGACAGCGAAAAAGAAATTTTCAAAAACTATGATTTAATTTGGAATCATGGTAAGCTTGTTGTTGAAAAGAAAACAATAAATGCTGAAATTTCTGGTGAAACAACAAAAACTTATGGTGAAGAAGACGGAGAACTTGGAATTTATGTTGATCCAAGCGAACTTGCAAATGGAGATACTCTTGACGATTTGAATTTTTCAGTTTCAAGAGAGCAGGGTGAAAATGTTGGTTATTACAACATAACAGTTATTTGCAATGGTGACAACTACAAGTTTGTTTTGTCAAAGGCGACTTATCAAATCAAAAAGAGAATTGCTTACATTCATATTTTTGACGCAAAAAAGGTTTATGGGGATGAAAATCCTGAATTTACTTTTGCATCATCAAATATTTTGAGCAATGATTTGCAAGTTGGTCTTGTTAGAGTTGAATCTCAAAACGAAAACGTTGGAACTTATGTTCTTTCTTACAACAAGGCATTAAATGACAATTATATCATCATTAGTGAATCTGCAACTTTTGAAATTGTTCCAAAAGAAATTTCAATTGAAGCCATCCAAACAAAAACAACATTTGGAAACGATGCAGATATTTTGTATAGAGTTTCAGGCCTTGCAGATGGCGATGATGCAGGCGTTGTTCTTTCAAGAGAACTTGGAAACAACGTTGGCGAATATGAAATCAATTTTGTAAATATCACAAACAAAAACTATGTTTTAAAAAACTTTTCTAGTGCAAAATACATTATTGAAAAACGTGATATTACGTTAAATATTTTTGATTCTTCAAAAGTTTATGGTGAGGCTGACCCTGAATTTTCTTATGAACTTTCAAACTGCGTTGAAGGTGAAAACGACATCACTTTAAAACTTGAAAGAACTTTGGGTGAAGATGCTGGAAATTATACAATTTCAGTTGCAAGTTTTGCATCAAATAACTACAATCTTGTATCTTCAAATTCTGCAAACTTTGAAATCAAAAAAGCAGATATTTCACTTGAAAGTCTTAAAGATACTGAAGTTACATATGATGGAACTGTTAAAAGCTGTTTAAAAATTGAAAGTGAATTTGAACTTGTTTACAAATACTTTGCTGATGGAGTTGAAATTGAACCTAAAAATGCAGGAATTTATGAAGTTAAAGCAATTTTTGCAGGTGATGAAAATCACAATAGTTACGTTTCAAATATTGCATCATTAACAATCAAAAAGGCTGATTTGAAGCTTGAAAAAATGGATGACCAAACAGCAGTTTACACTGGAAGCGTGATTGAATATCAAAAGTATGATACCCAGTTCAATCTTTCATATCGTTGTCTTTCAGGTGCAGATGAAGTTGCTCCAATCTTGGCTGGAACATATGTTGTTGAAGTTAGCTTTGCAGGTGACGAGAATTACAATGAATGGGTTGGTGAATACAATTTAATGATTTCTCCAAGACTTGTTCCTGTTGTTATCAAACAAAGCCAATTCTTGTTTGACGGCAAAGAAAAATCTCCTGTTTTTGACATTGAACTTGAAGGTGTTACAAAGGGGGATGTTTACGTTAGTTTTGTTGGAGATGTTGAACCAACTTCTGTTGGAGAATACAGATATATCATCAAATCAAGAAATGAACTTAAATATATTTGTGATTATGAAGGCACAATAAGCATCGTTTATGAACTCAAAAAGGGCAACAATGATGCGTCAGTTTCATCAAGAAGTGTTAGTATGTTTGATTCAAGCGTTTCAATTTTTGAAAATAGAAATGCAAACATAATGAACAGATTTAACATTTTGCGTGATGGAAGAAGATCAGTTACAGCTTACACATTTGAATGCAATCGTCCATTTTCAACTGGTGAAGTTTTCACAGTTTCAATCGCTGCAAAATCAAATAATGATGTTAAAATTTACACTATTGACAGTGACGGAACAATGAACGAAATTTCATATATCTATGCTGATGGCTACTACATTTTGTCACTCAATGATCTCTCAACCAATATTTTGGTTACAGAATCAAACAAAATTATGTCTTATGCAAAACTTATTATGACAGCAATTGTTTTGATTTTGAGTTATGCAATTTCAAAAATTATCTTTGCTGTTCACAAAAAGAACTTCTTCAAGAGAACAACAAGTGTTAGACCTTACAATGAGGAAGAAATCAAAAAGAATTCTGAACTTGTTGCATCAAAAATGCGTAATGAAAGAACAATTGATTCAAACGAGTATTTATCATTAAAATAAAATTTAAACCATAGGCGATTTGTCTATGGTTTTTTATGAAAATCTGACTTAAGTTGAATAAAAATTCTTCTTTTGAAAACCATTAATCTATGGGGGAATTTTTATGAATTTTAATGAAAGTAAAACAAAACAAAATTTAGCTTGGGCATTTGCTGCAGAATGTCAAGCCGGTGCGAGATATCAATTTATTGCGACTCAAGCACAAATGAGCAAGATGTTTTATTTGAAAGATACAATGAAGATGCTTGCAAAAAACGAAATGGCTCATGCCAAACTTTATTATGACTATATTGTTGAAAAGTGTGGCGAAGAATTTAAGGTTGAATACGATGCAAACTATCCTTATGTTTGTTTGGACTTGCAAAAGAGTTTGGTGGGCGAAAAAAACATAGAACGAGATGAGTTTGAGAAAATTTATCCGAAATTTGCATGCATTGCAAGAGAAGAAGGATTTGTAGATATTGCTAACAGTTTTGAACTTGTTGCAAAAGTTGAAAACACGCATTCAAGCATACTTGACTTTATTGCAAAAAACATGGCGAAAAATTCACTATACTCACATAAACAAAAAGTTCTTATGAAATGTTCAAATTGTGGACACGCTGAAATCTTGAGCGAAGCATGGAAAAAATGTCCGCTTTGCAATTTGGAACAGGGTTATATTGAACTTTGCTACTCGGATGCAATAATGGAAGCTCTGCAAAAAAATAATCCAGCAATTTCAAAAGATTGTAAATCAAAAAAGAAATAAAAGCCATTCTTAAAAATTTCTTAAAAACCGCACAAAAACTGCGGTTTTTTTATTTTCGTGCAACTCTAAAACTTGATTTCCTTTACAATTTTTTACAAATTATGCTATCATTTATATTAGAAAGGTGGAACTATATGGAAAAATACTTAAAATTATTGAAATCCGCAAAAAAAGTTGCATTGTTTTCGCATGAAAATCCAGACCCGGACACCATTGGCTCAACTTTGGCACTAGCTTTGATTTTGAAAAAAATGGGCAAGCAGGTGGCTTTGTTTTGTGAAACTGAAATTCCTGAAAACTATTATTTTTTGAGCGATGCAAATGATTATAACACTGTAAATTTTGATGATTCCTTTGATTTGGCGGTGGCTGTTGATGTTGCAGATTCTTCAATGCTTGGAAAGTTTGAACAACATTTTATTTCACATCCAAACACACTTCGAATTGATCACCATGTGTCAGGCAAGTATTTTGCAAAAGAAAACAAAGTTGATGGCGTTTCAGCTTGTTCGCTTTTGATTTTTGAAATTGCAAAAAAGTTCCATCAAAAAATAGATAGCGAAATTGCAACGAGATTGTATTTTGCTATTTGTGGTGATACTGGAATTTTCCGTAACAACAACACCGATGCTGTAACATTTGATGTTTGTTCAAAGTTGTTTAAGGCAGGTGCTGATTTTAGAAAAATTTATACTGAGTTTTTTGATAAAAAGACTGTTTCATATGTAAAAATGTCGTCAAGTGTGCTTCTTAATGCCAAAACAAATGAAAAGTTTGGTTATGCAATACTCACAGCAAGTGCAAACGACTACAAAGCTTTTGATATGAGTGAAAATGACAATCTTGGCAATCTTCCAAACACATACCTTAATTGTGGCTACAAAATTGCCGTCATCTTAAAGGAAAAAGAAGATGGTGTGCATATAAGTTTCCGTTCAAAATTTGAATATGATGTTTCAAAAATTGCCGAAGCTTTTGGTGGTGGTGGGCATAAAAATGCTTCTGGAGCAAAACTTGAAACAACTCTTGAAGATGCAACAAAACAAATTCAAAAAGCAATAGAAAAATATTTAATGGAGGGTGTATGTTAACAGATATTGAAATTGCACAAAATGCAAAATTACTTGATATTAGAGAGATCGCCGCAAAACTTAATATTGCCGAAAAGGACATGATGTTTTATGGCGAAAAAATTGCAAAAATAAAGGGCTATGAAGAGATTATCAATAGTTCGAGCAAAACTGGAAAATTGATCTTGGTTACGGCAATGAGTCCAACCAAGTTTGGTATTGGAAAGACCACAGTTTCTATTGGACTTGCTGATGCGCTTTCGAAACTCGAAAAAAATGTATGTTTGGCACTGCGTGAGCCATCACTTGGTCCAGTGT
>CAKVMF010000082.1 GCA_934771675.1 uncultured Clostridia bacterium | reverse complement strand
TTTGGAGGCCGTATGTCATTTATCTCACTCAAATGCAAAAATTGCAATGGCGAAATGTCCATTGATATGAATTCAAAAACTTGCACATGTTCGCATTGTGGAAGCACTTTTTTGTTGACAGAACTTGTTGACGAAAAAGATATTTCATTTGTTGACACTTTTAGCCAAAGTGATTTAAACGAAAAAGTTGAGTTTAACGACGCCTTAAAGCAAGGTGATGTTTGCATATATCGTGGTGAATTTATCAAAGCTGAAGAATGGTTCAAACGAGCAATTGAACTTGATGAAAATAACTACAAAGGCTACTTTGGTCTAGTTAAAGCAAAAACTCATAATTTCAATATCATTCCAGATTCAAATGACTATGAACAATATGCTAAAATAACAATGAAACTCGTTGACCGTGATGATGAATCACATATCAAAAATGAGCTTTCAAAACTTGATATCTTGAAATCTGAAAAACTTCAATCTCAAAAAACAAAGGAAGAACTTTTGAAAAAACAAAAGCAATCTTCAAAAGCAAAACAGTCAATGGAAACATTTTTCACAAAACTCGCATACTTTATTGTTGTTTTGTTTACCGCCGGAATATTGTTTGCAATATTTTTAACTCGTGGGTTCACACCTGAAGACCACTCTACTCCAAAAAACTATGAAGTTTCAACCGTTGAACAATTTAAACAAATTTGCACCGACAAAAAGCTTTTGGGTGCAACAATAATCTTGAAAGCAGACCTTGATTTTGAAAATCAATCATTAAACCCAATTGGATCTGAATCAAATCCGTTCACCGGAAACATCTACGGAAACGGCAAAAAGATTTCAAATCTTTGCTTGAAAAGTTCTGGAAGTTCAGCTCATTCAAACTTTGGTTTGTTTGGCTACATAAAAAATGCCACAATTTCTGGACTGGTTCTCAACAACGTGTCATTTGCCGAAAGCATTTCAAACTCAAGTATCTCTGACGTAAATATCGGTCTTGTTTGTGGAAGGGCTGAAAGCAGTTCAATCAAAAATTGTTCAATATATTACAACTCAAAAATCAATCTTTCACTTGATGGTCAAACATCATATGCAATTGGCGGACTTGTTGGTGAAGCATCAAACACAACCATTGCTTATTGCTACTCTCAAGCATCACTTTCAGTTGACCAATACAACGCACAATATCTCGGAAATGGTAATAATCCACTTGAATACGCCCTTGGCGGACTTGTTGGAAAGATGACAAAAACAAACATCTCTCTTTCTTATTCATCAAGTGCAATCATTTCAAATGTTATTGGAAATGAAACTTTAAATGATTCTTACAATATCTATTCATTTGTTGGTGGACTTGTTGGTGAAGTTACAAATTCTCGTTCAAACGATTATTACATAAAATCATGTTTCTTTGATGGACTTGTAAACTCAAACATAACAGCCATGACAATGAGTGATTCAAACAAACATGTTTTCATTGCAGGTATTGTTGCACATGGAGCAAACTCATTTACAAACGAAATAGAATTAAACTATGCACTTATCAATGGTTTCAACTTTGTGAAAAATGGTGATTACGTAGCAGCTTCTGCACTCGGTGATTTTTCAACTGGCTACAATGCAATAACATATGTTGGTGACGAAGCTACAATGATCGAAAAAATCTCATCAATCTTTGCTGGAAACATTTGGCTTTACACAAACACCCTCACCCCAGCACTTGCATATTAATCAAAACAAAAATAACATTTGGAGCGATACCAAATGTTATTTTTTTGCGTAATTTTTTCATGATTTTATGACTAAGTTTAACACTTTAAACTTAAAGTCTTCCACCCATCAAGTTGCCTGAATTATATTTTTTGAGTCCCATGTTAAACACAAAAAATGCAATGGCAACCCATAGAGCCGTTACTCCAACGAGTCCCAAAATCCACCATGGATTAAACGACAAAAAGAAGTATTGTGCTGGAACAAATGTGTAAAAGAACGTTGGAATAAGTGTGAAGAACAGAATTTTAACAACCGAGTTAAAGATTGTTGGCGGATAATTTGCCGCCTTGTTTATAGTCCCTTCAACTGACTTTGCAACGGCATCTCCCTTGTTTATCCAAAAACAAAGAGAAGCATAAGTCACATAAGACGCTGTGTATATGAGTCCTGAAAAAACCAAAACAATTGGCATAATCAAAAACCACCACCATTGTGCATGAATAATAATCAAAACAATGTATGTGTAAATCAAATCTCCAATTGCATCAACTTGGGTTCTAGACGCGCAAACATTAATCAAAACATTTTTTGGCTGTGTTAAAAACACATCAAGTTTGCCGTTGTAAACAATATCTTTTATGTCCCAAGCCCCTGCAAAAAACACTCTTGCAACTCCAAATCCGCCAGCTGAAATTGAAATCAACAGCATGGTTTCATTAAAGCCGTATCCCGCAAATGAATCAATATACTTAAAGATTATTGTCCATTGAATAATCATAAACAAATCATTCAAAACCATTGCAACAATTTGAAGAAAAAATGAAGTTTTGTAGTTAAATTCTTTCTTTAAATTTAGTTTCAAATAACTAAAAATTAACTTTATATTACTTCTAACCCCCATTGATATTCACCTTCTTTGTCCCTAAATTGTAAACGATGATTCCAAACACAAAAAACACCACAACATAAACCACTTGTGACAAACCAACTTTCCAAAACAAATCCCATGAAAAGTTTGCCAAGAGTTTGCTTGGGCCACTTATCATTGCAAAAACTGGACTGTAAGTTATTGCTGTTTGAATGCCAGCAGGAAAAAGCTCCGGTGGAAAAAACAATCCAAAAAGCATTTGAAATTTTTGAATTATCCATGCAAATGGAGATGCTTCTTCAACCCAAAAAGCAAACAGCCCGCAAAATCCATAGATTAAACCTGTTAAAAATACACCTAAAATCAAGCTAAATAATATTGGCACAACATATTCAATTTTAAAGTTTTGAATTGGTCCAAGCAAAACTAGTCCAATAAAAATTGCAGATGGAATCAAAAATATGAGTTTGAAAATATTTTCACTAAAACTTTTTGTTACCTGATAAAAATAATAGTTGTAAGGCTTGTTTAATTGGTATGCAATTTTGCCAGATTTTATATCACTCGAAAACTCTCTGCAAGTTGCTCTGGCATTAACGGCATACATCAAAATCTCACCCATTATCATATACCAAATCATCATTTCAAGAGTGTAACCTTCAATCAGCGTTCCGCCACCATTTCCACCATAAATAAAGGCCCACAATTGCATGAAAATGTAGATTATAACAAGAAACGAAACTGATGCAGTAAGTGTGTTTGACAACGTTTTGCTTTCTTGCTTAAAACTCATTTTGAAAATTGAAAAATACTTACTCATCTTTGCCTCGATAGATTGATTTGATAATTTCTTCAAGTGGCGTTGATGAAATTGTTATATCTTGAATATCGTCAGCCTTAAACATTCCCAGCATATCATCCATTGTTGCTTTGTTCATATCCACTTCAATTTTGTAAAGCGTGTCTTTTGCTTTCAAAACTTTGATTCCATCTTTTTCAGGAATTTTTACATTGTTTTTAAGATTAACTTCAACAAGTTTTTTGTTTAAATGATGATATTTCAAGTTTTTCATAGAATCATCAAGAACAATTTTTCCGTCGTTGATGATGATTACCCTTTTGCAGACTTCTTCAATATCTCCAACATCATGAGATGTGAAAAATATTGTTGCACCAAGCTCTCTGTTGATTTTTTTGGTTAATTTCCGAAGTGTTTCCTTTGCAATAGGGTCAAGACCAATTGTTGGTTCATCAAAAAACAACATCTTTGGATTGTGGAGCAAACTTGCAACCATTTCGCATTTCATACGCTGCCCCAAACTCAAACTCTTTACCGGTTGATACATAAAATCTTCTATTTCAAAAAGTTTAGCAAGCTCATTTATTCTGCTTTCAAGCTCTTTCTTCTTTATATCATAAATTGACCCGAAAAACTTAAAGTTTTCATAAGCCGACAAATGCACCCAAAGTTGCTCTTTTTGACCAAACACCGAGCCGATTTGCTTTGAGAGTTTTGTCCTATCTTTGCTTGGATTGAGCCCCAAAACTTTAACTGTTCCGCTGGTTGGAAAAAGTATGCCCGTAAGCATTTTTATTGTCGTTGACTTACCCGCACCGTTTGGACCAATAAAAGCAAGCGCTTCGCCTTCTTCAACAGAAAATGAAACATCATTCACGGCATTTTTAATGACCTTAACTTTCTTAAAAAGGCATTTCTTTCCGTTTTCTTTAACAGCTTTCTTTTTTACTATAAACTCTTTTTTCAAGTTTTGGACTTCAATAACTTTCATAATTCACCGCCAAAATTTTCTATAACAAAAAAACCTATGTTATGTAATCATAATAACATAGGTCAAAAAATATTGCAACAAAATTGTTTTTATCTAGCTTTACACCATTTTTCCGCTGGCAGATTTCAAAATTCTGTTAAAGAGTGCTGAGCTCATTTCGCCTTTATCAACAAACTCCGCAATGATAACATCATAATCATTTTCAACATCACGCAGCATTTTGAAAAGGTTTTTGCAAGCTTCTTTTGAGTCTTTTCCAAGAACCAAGTGTGGCTTGTTTTCAAAATATTTTACATTATCTCTTCCGCAAAGAATTATTGGTTTTTTGCCTTCAGCAACAAACTTTTCAAAAAGATTATCAATGTTTTTTCTCACATCGTTTTTAACCAAAATCATTTCACACTTTGGGCAATAATGCGTGTATTTTGTTCCAGGGCTTTCAGGAATTTTTGAAACATCAAGTTTATCCACAACCGGAACCCCAATCATTTTGTTTAAAATG
>CAKVMF010000081.1 GCA_934771675.1 uncultured Clostridia bacterium | reverse complement strand
GTGCAGAGCCAAACAGTGCACTGTCTTTGACCAGAGCAAACTAAAACTTCGTTTGGCAGAACTTGAAAAAGAAGAGCAAGATCCAGAGATTTTTAAAGATGTTGATCGTTTAAAATCTGTTGGAATTGAAAAGAAAACTGTCCTTTCAGTTCTTGAAAAAATTGAAAAAAGTGAGTCGGCTGTAAAGGACTTGAAAGACCTTTATGATTTGCTTTCAAGTGAAAATGCAAGCGAAAGTGAATGGAAAGATTTTGAGCAAGAATTTAAGCAGGCAAAAAAGCAAGTTGAATCTCTTTTTATTGAAACGCTTTATTCTGGTGAGCATGACAATTGTGCTGCGCTTCTTGAACTCCATGCAGGGGCAGGCGGTGAAGAAGCACAGGACTGGACTGACATGCTCCACAGAATGTATATTAGATATGCCGAAAAACAAGGCATGAGTGCAAAGATTTTGAACTATCTTTATGGCGAGGGCGCAGGCTACAAGTCTGTTACAATTTTGATTGAAGGCGAGCACGCTTATGGAAATTTGAAGTGTGAACGCGGCGTTCATAGACTCGTTAGAATTTCGCCATTTGATGCAAACAAGCGCAGACACACATCGTTTGCAAGTGTTGAAGTTTCGCCAATTATTGAAGAAACTGACAGCATTGTTATTCGTCCAGAAGATATCAAAATTGACACATACCGCAGCGGCGGTGCAGGTGGTCAGCACGTAAACAAAACAGAATCTGCAATTCGAATTACGCACATTCCAACAGGTATTATTGTTGCGTGCCAAAACGAACGCAGCCAAACCCAAAATAAAGAATATGCAATGAAAATGCTGTATGCAAAACTTGCTGAAAAACAAGAAAAGGAAAAGGAAGCTGAAAGGCTCAAACAACTTGGACTTCAAATGAAAATTGAATGGGGAAGCCAAATCAGGTCGTATGTTCTTTGCCCATACAACATGGTAAAAGACCACAGAACAAATTTTGAAACTGGTGACACCGCAGGCGTTTTGGATGGCGATATTCAAGATTTCATTTTGGCAAAACTTAAATTCGACAAACAAACTGAAAATAAGTCATAACCATTAATCTAAAACAAAGGAAACAAAAGTGGAAAAATATATATACAAATGCAAAGATTGTGGTTCAAAAAAATATCACAAAGACGGCGATGATTATATTTGCGATTATTGTGGAAGTATTGAAACTGTGCATTTTGAAAAGCAAAAGAGCAATTTAGAGCAGATAGCGAAAGCAAATGAAAATGCGGCAAACCAAAGCCAAACAGTTTCATCCGCAAGTGATAAAAATGCCAGCGAAAATATTTCAGAAACAACCACAACAATTTTGGTTGCTGAAACAAAAAAAGAGAGCGTTAGTGCGGAAGACAAAGCCGAGATATCAAGAATATTTAAAGTGGTTTTGGGTCCATCATTTATAAAGTTATTGATTTGCTTTTTCACAGGAATTTTTGGCGGACACAAATTTTATGAGGGTAAAATTGGATGGGGAATCATTTATTTACTCACTGCTGGGCTTTTTGGTGTTGGATACGTTGTTGATGTTGTGTTATGTGCGGTTAATTATGCAAAAGATATTGAAAAAGGATTATTAAAATAATGGAAAAGAAAGATATTTTGATTTTAGGTATTGAATCAAGTTGTGATGAAACTTCTGTTGCAGTTGTAAAAAACGGCAGGGAAGTTTTGTCTTGTGTGATTTCATCGCAGATTGATATTCACAAACTTTATGGTGGAGTTGTTCCTGAAATTGCTTCAAGAAATCACGTTATGAATATTGACGGGGTTTATAAACAAGCTTTGGAGCAAGCAAAAGTTACTATTGATGATATTGATGCCATTGCGGTAACTTATGGTGCTGGACTTCTTGGTGCGCTTATTGTTGGTGTGAATTTTGCAAAGGCGCTCGCCTATGCAACTGGCAAGCCACTTATTGCAGTAAATCATATAGAGGGACATATTGCTGCAAACTACATTGCTCACAAAGATTTACAGCCACCATTTGCGTGCCTTATTGTTTCAGGTGGACACACCGCCCTTGTGAAAATGGAAAATTATGTAACAAGATCACTTATTGGATCAACAACCGATGATGCAATTGGCGAAGCTTTTGACAAGGTTGCTCGTGAGTGTGGTCTTGAATACCCAGGTGGACCAAACGTTCAAAAACAAGCCGAACTTGGAAAAAATTGTATCAAGTTTACAAATATGGACAAGGAAAAAATCACCGACTTCAATTTTTCATATAGTGGTTTAAAAACTGCTGTTATAAACTACATCCACAATCACAAACAAAAGGGTGAAGAAATTTCAGTTCCAGATATTTGTGCGTCTTTTCAAGAAGAAGCAGTTGGGCAGGTTGTTAGAAAATGTATTTTTGCGCTTAAAAAATTCAACTTCAACAAGATTGTTCTTGCTGGTGGTGTTTCTGCAAATGCATTGCTTCGCAAGCGTATGGATGAAAAAGCAAGTGAAATTGGTGCAAGTGTTTATTATCCACCACTCATTTATTGCACTGACAATGCTGCAATGATTGGTGCGGCAGGTTATTACAATTTCATCAATGGAAAAAGCATCGTTGATCCAAAAGTTTTGGTTCCAACAAGCAACATTGCATTGTAAAAGATATTTTGATTTTTATAGCAATTAAAAATATGACAATATTAAACCAAGCATGTCGCCCTGAGGAAGCCGTAAGGCTGACGTGAGGGTCTATTCCTTTTTTAATAAGACTAAAGATTGCCACGTCGTGCTTCCGCACTTCTCGCAATGACATGCTAATTTTGTATTAACTTACTTGTAACTCAAACTGTTTACAAATAACATATCAAATTATGATAACACAAAACAAAAGCCAAGGCATTTTGCCTTGGCTTTTTTGTTGTAATTATAATGTTATTTGTTTTCGTCAGTTGTGCTATCAGTTTTAGAGCCTGTTGAAACAGGTTCATTTGCAGTTTCATTAACGGCATCTTCAAGTTTGATATTGGTTTTTGTGCCCACATTTCCGTTTGAAATTTCAACTTTAACGGTTGGTTGTTTATAGATTTTTTTATCTTCAATAAATTTCTTTATGCGATTGTAGAGATTGAATGAATAACTTGAAAGTGGAAATCCTCTTTTTGTGCGGTAATGTTTTCCGACATCTCTTTTAAGTTTTTCAAAGTCGATGAGTTTTTTGATTTTGATTGCATAGCCCCTGATTGCGTTCATAACATTGAGTGAGTAACATAGGTCAACCAAAAATGTTCCAAAATATAGTCCGATAGCAAAAATGCAGAGAACATTTGTTGATGCAAAGGTTGCAATTGTGTGCATCCAAGGGAATATCAAAAAGTAAAACACAACGCAAAGCACGCCCCAAATAAGTGAAAATAATGGACAGATTATACCTTGAATATTTCCCCAGCGGTTTGAATAATCCCAAAGTCTGTTGTGGAAATATTTAAGTGAAACCCAACCAGCGATGTATTCAATAACAGTCATCAAAATTGTTGCAACAACAAGCAAAAACACAAGTTGCCAAGCTTTTGAATTTATAAAACTTAAATCAATAGAGCAAAGCAAATACAAAATCGTTCCGCCAGTTCCATAAATTGGAAGGCATGGTCCAACCAAGAACCCGGGGTTAATCATTTGCTTTTGCTTGGAACTTCTGTAGATAACTTCAAGCAGCCATCCACCAGTTGCACTAACAATAAAAACTAGCAATAGCTCAAAAAATGTGTTCATAAATTTCTACTCCTTTTTCGCGGTGTTCGTGGCTCGCAGCACGTTTATCCATTTTTGAAACAATCAATGCTTCCTTACTCTTTGGATAGTGAAAAAGTGTGAAGGGAAACATATGGCTCAAAATGATATTTTTTTCAATTTTGTTAAGTTCAAAGTCACGGCAAGCATTTTTGCAGGCAGTTCTGTTATGCTTAAAACCATGGAATGTGAAAGGCTTGTTTTTATGCCAATCATAAAGGTAATAATCATGAAGCAGAGCTCCACGAATAAGTGATTTGTAATCGACTATCAATTCATTTTTAATTGCATAAGCAAAGCTAAGGTATGCAACATGAATTTGATGGTCAAAAACTGTTGTTTTGCCGTGTGCAAAAAATTCTTTTTGCTTCTGATAGTTTGGCGTAAAAACAATTTCTTTTGCAACCTTAATAAAATATTCCAACTGCTCTTGATTTAAAATAAAATCTTTCATGCTTAGATTATATAAAAAATGTGTCCAATCGTCAATATTTTTAATAATCAAAAACTATTAGTTTTGTTCAAAATGTTGACAATTTTTCAAACTTGACTTAAAATAGTTTTAGTTTAATACCGAAAATGTTTTAATATTTCATCGCAAATATTATATTTTTTCTATTGACAGCGGTTTTTGCTTGTGATATTATATTATAGCACCGAACCGCTTGGCAAGGTGTTAATTTTTTGAGGAGAAAAATTATGAGAAACAGAATTACTTTAGAATGCACTGAATGTAAAAATCGCAATTATGACAGTTACAAAAACAAGAAAAATGATCCAGACAGATTGAGTTTCACAAAATATTGTCCAACTTGCAAAAAACACACTGTTCATAAAGAATCAAAATAGTTAGGAGTCGTCAATGGCAAAAAACAAGAAAATGGTGGCAACTCAAAACACTGAGATTGAAAAATCTGATGAAGTTTTGGAAGTAAAAAAGCCAGCCAAACTTTCAAAGGAAGAAAAGCAAAAAGCAAAACTTTCTGAAAAACAAGCAAAGCAAAAAAAAGCCAGCAAACAAAAAAATGACAAGCCAAAGAGAAACTATGCAAAAGAAACAGTTTCTGAGCTCAAAAAAGTTTCTTGGCCATCATTTAAAAAGGCTTGCAAACAAACAGGAACTGTTCTTGCAGTTGTTGCTGTTTTTATGC
>CAKVMF010000080.1 GCA_934771675.1 uncultured Clostridia bacterium | reverse complement strand
GCTCTTGATCGGTCATATGCTTTTGTTCTATGAACAATCATTGAGAGTGCGTCGCATGGGTCGCCATTTAAAAGCATATCAACTTTAACCATATCACTCTTTTCATAGCCTGCCATTTCGTAGTCGAAACTTGCGTAGCCGTGAGTTGTTGATTTCAACTTGTCAAAAAAGTCATAAACAACTTCACAAAGTGGAAGCATAAAATCAATTTTTACCCTGTTATCAGCAAGATATTGCATATCTTTATATACGCCACGTTTTCCAATTCCAAGGTCCATAATTCCGCCAACATACTCTGGTGGTGAAAAAATTTCAGCTTTAATGAAAGGCTCTTCAATATAATCAATTTCATCTGCCCCCGGCATGTTGCTTGGGTTTGAAATATATTGCATTTCGCCGTTTCTCTTGTAAACCTTGTATGTTACACTCGGCATGGTTGTGATAACATCCAAATTAAACTCTTTTTCAAGACGTTCACTGATAATTTCAAGGTGTAATAAGCCCAAAAATCCGCATCTAAAACCATAACCCAGAGCGGTTGATGTTTCAGGAGTGTAAACAAGTGAAGCATCTGAAAGTTTAATTTTTTCAAGTGCATCTTTTAGCAAATTATACTTGTCGCCTTCAATTGGAAAGATTCCAGAATAAACAACAGGTTGAATTTTTCTGTAACCAGGAAGCGCAGCAGCTGGTCTGTCAGTTTCAGTGATTGTGTCACCCACACTTATATCTGAAACAGTTTTTATGCTTGCAGAAATGTAGCCAACATCACCAGCTGTTAAAATTTCTGTTCTCTCAATCTTTGGTTTAAACACACCAACTTCAACAACTTCAAATTCTTTTCCAGTTTGAATCATTTTTATTTTTGTGCCAGTTTTAACGCTCCCGTTTTTGATTCTAACCAAACAAACAGCACCTTTGTAGTTGTCATAATAGCTATCAAATATAAGTGCTTGAAGCGGTGCGTCATCATCACCAACCGGACAAGGAATTTTTTCAATAACTTGATCCAAAACGTCTTTTATGTTAAGCCCAGTTTTTGCGGAAATGCAAGGAGCATCATCAGCAGGAATGCCGATAATATCTTCAATTTCCTTTTTTGCTTCATCAGGTCTTGCAGAAGGCAGGTCCATTTTGTTTATAACAGGCAAAACTTCCAAATTATTTTCAAATGCAAGATAAAAGTTTGCAAGCGTTTGAGCTTGAACACCTTGGGTTGCATCAACAATCAAAAGAGCTCCTTCGCAAGCAGCAAGTGATCTTGAAACTTCGTATGTAAAGTCAACGTGTCCTGGGGTGTCAATGAGATTCAAAAGGTATTCCTTTCCATCTTTTGTCCAGTTCATAGTTACTGGTGCAAGTTTGATTGTTATCCCCCTTTCACGTTCAATGTCCATTGAGTCTAAAAGTTGTTCTTTGCTGTCACGCTTTGCAACTGTGCCTGTTATTTCCATAAGACGGTCAGCAAGAGTGCTTTTTCCATGGTCAATGTGGGCAATAATTGAAAAATTGCGAATATTTTCTAGTTTCTTTTCCATAAAACCTCATTTTTGATTTTAAACTAAAAATGTATAAAAATCAATCATAATAAGAGATTTTATCACATAAAAAATTTATTGAGAACAAAAAATTATATTTAAGTAAATTAAAATATTGACAACAAACCAAATTCATTGTATACTTTTCACGTATAATAGTATAAATATCAACATTTAGATATTGGAGAGAAAAATGAATATATATGATTCGTGGCTCGTTCAACAGCCAATAGCACATAGAGGGCTTTTCACAGACAAAATTCCTGAAAACTCACTTTCAGCATTCAAGAATGCAATAAAGAGCAAACTTCCTATTGAACTTGATGTAACAGTTTTAACAGATGGCACAGTTGTTGTGTTCCATGATGAAAAGCTTGCAAGATTAACCGGAAAAGATGGTTTTATTTCAAATTGTAGTTATGCAGATATTGCAAAACTTACACTTTCAGGAACAAAGGAAAAAATCCCTACTTTTAAAGAAGCGCTCGAAGTTATTGATGGAAAAGTTCCAATTTTGATTGAAATCAAAAATTTTGGAAAAGTTGGAGCTATTGAAAAAGCTGTTTGGAAGGCTCTTCAAGGATATCGTGGTGAATATGCAATTCAATCATTCAACCCATACACTCTTGAATGGTTCAAAAAGAACGCTCCAAAAATCAAACGTGGACAACTTTCTTGTTTCTTTAAAAACAAAGAAATCACAGGGGTTAAGAGATTTTCACTTAAAAGAATGCTTTTGAACAAAAAAATTAGCGAGCCAAACTTTATCAACTATGCCGCTGAAGATATGCCAAACAAGTATGTTAAAAAGTATTATGGAAAGATTCCTGTTCTTGCCTACACAATTGAATCTGAAGCTGATGAATCTAGACTTGAAAACTACGTTGACAATATTGTGTTTGACAAATACACTCCAAAAAAACTTAGAGAACCTCAAACAAAAAAACAATAACAAAAATAAAAATACACCAAAAGGTGTATTTTTTTTGTTGCAAAAAAATTTTAAAAATTTTTAATCTTCGTCATCATCGTCTTCTTCGTCAAGACCATATTCACGTTTAATTTTTTGACTATATTCCCTAACGTGAACTTTTGCGTTCAAAAGTCTGTAATGTCTAATCAGTTTTCGCTTTAAATGTGATGTATCGTAAAGCAAAATTTCAAATCCATCCCACAAAAAGAGCCAACCAATAACAGCAATTATTGTGTCGAGATACATATTTACAAAAAAGCTATAAATAATTGCTTCAAGCAAAAGCAAAGCTAGTCCCAAAATTGTGAAAATTATTGCTTTTGAAATTTGATGTTTATACTTTTTTTCAATAGGAATAATTTCTTCGGCGTAATGTCTTTTTACTGTTCTTCTAATACGTTTTTTGTCTTCTTGGGTTGTGGGAGTTTCTGTGTAGATATCAATTGAAACGCTTTTGTCGATTGGAATATTTGATTCATACATTTCAATATAATCCTGAACAGCTGGGTTCATAAATTCATAAGTAAGGTATGAATATGGGCTGTAAAAATCATCAGCTTCCTTTAGTCCGACAGTGATTTGAACTGAACCATCTTTGTTGTAATCAAAATCGTGAGCTTCTTTAACGGCACTGTTCTTTTTTAACTTTTTTAATATTTTTCTACTATTTGGCGTTTTCATAAATCTCCTAAAATGCGGACATATTATATAACTAAACTAAATTTAAGTCAAGTGATTGTTAATTTGTATTATGTAGATTTTTAGAAAATAATAAAAGTCAATAGAAAAAATTAACTATTGACTTATTTTATTATTGATTTTTTAATTCAGCACGAAGTTTCATCCAAAGTTTTCCTAGTTCGTTGCGACCATCTCTATTTGGTCCAATTCCCCAAAAACTATCTTTTGGTGAATCTTCACAAATTAACAAATCTCCAGTTTGAAGTAATTTCTTTTTTACATAAGGATTTTGTTCTAACTTTAATCTTAAAAGTTTTTCCATAACTTCAAGTTTGATATCATCCCAATTTTCACATTGTTTATCTTTGTTTGCATATGCAATTTTTTGAGCATCATGGGCAGAATAACAATTTGTAATTTGTTTGGCAACTTCTGGTGCTGTTTTTAAAAATTTAGTTGCTTGATAAGCATGTTCAACGGTGCAATATAAAATTCCGTCAACTAAAACTCTAAACGATGAAAAATTATCAAAAACAAAAAATTCTCTTGGATAAAAACCGATAAATTCATCAAATTTTACGGCTAACCATGGATCACGATACTGTTCTAATTTTATCATAAAAAACTCCTAACAAAAATTAACTATTTTTCGACACGTCAACTTCTTTGTTCCACTTAAGGTTTCTAAATCTGCGACGAAGTTTTGCGATACGCTTGATATTGACTTTTCGCATAGCAAGCAAAATTCCCCCATTGACTGCAACTTTTCTATACATTGATTTCCACAAGGCATAGCCATAAAAATCATTTATAAGCCCAGCAACTGAATAAATCACCATTACCAATGCGGAAACAGAAAATGTTGACTCAATCATTGATTGAATCCAAATCATTATGCACGACAGATCTATAAGCATATAAATTATAAATGATTCTTTAAACCTTTTGATTATCATTAATTGTGAAATAATTTGAAGTGCAAGAGCGATTATTCCAAAAATTAACGATGTGTGTTGTTTTAAAATTTTTGCCAAAAACAAATAACTGAAACCAAGTGAAACAACAAAAAGCGAAATATAGATGATGTAATCTTTTCGTGACATTTTTTCAATGACAATTTGTTTCTTTTGTTTTGAGTCATCTGAAGAATGTTTCTTGATATTAATATTCCAATTGATTATTTGGATGATATATAAAGGCAAATAGATAACAAGACAAGTGAGCGTTTCGCTAAAAATTCCAAATTTGTAATTAATGAACGCGTTGATAAGAACTTCAATAAGTGCAATATAAACTCCCAAAATATAGCCTTTTGTTATGTAAAATGTTGCAAACAGAAAGAAGAAAAAGTCTATAACGTTTAACCAAGCATGAAAATCGCAAATCAAGCAAACAATTGCAATAACAATAAAACTGCAAAGCCATATCAGTGAAAATAATGATTGGATACGGAATAAGTATTTTATGCGGTCTGCAAAACTTTTGTTTGCTGCACAAAAATCCTGTTCCTTCAAAACTCCAATATTTGAAGAAACGGATGCCTTTATCAAATTTATTTGATGATTATTTGCTTTATTTGCCATAATGATTAACTATTTTTCGACATGTCAATTTCTTTGTCCCATTTGAGGTTTCTAAATCTACGGCGAAGTTTAACAATGCGTTTGATGTTGACTTTTCGCATAGCAAGTAAAACTCCCCCATTGACTGCAACTTTTCTATACATTGATTTCCAAAGGCCATATG
>CAKVMF010000079.1 GCA_934771675.1 uncultured Clostridia bacterium | reverse complement strand
ATTTTTGTTAAATTATGAACACTTAACATATTTATCCCCCTAAAATAATTTCGCAATAATATGATAATATAAAAAACTAAAAAATAGCAACAAAATTCACCTTTAATAGAATAATTATGCTTTTAATTTGGCAATTTATAAACAATTATGGAGTTAAAATATGTTAAATAAGAAACTTTCAAACTAATACTATTCAAATTTAAGGATCAAACTAGCTATGCGTCGACTTGCTTTACCATATTTGGCAACCAATTGCAGTATACAAGGATTAGACCCTCACGTCGCATCGTGAGATGCTCCTCAGGGCGACATGCTAATTTAATCATCATATTACTAAATCATGTTTTACCACTAGAACTCCATCTCGAAGACGATATACAGTATCTGTCATTCTGAGTAAGCCGTAAGGTTGACGTGAGAATCTACTCCGCTTAGGCTTACATATGCGTCGACCTGCTACACTATACTCGGTAACCAATTGCAGTATATATTTGTGATGCTATGGTATTTTAAATACTCTGCGGTATCATACTTAATTTTTGGCATAAAAAAAGTCTAGATATTTTATATATCTAGACTTTAATTAATATTTTCTGATTTATTAAACCAATTCAACAATAGCCATTTGAGCATTGTCACCACGACGAATTGTTGTTTTAACAACTCTTGTGTAACCGCCCTTTTGTCCAACTTCTTTGCTTCTTGCAGCATATTTTGGAGCAAGGTCATCAAAGATTTTTTCAACAAGTGGCATTTCAATACCTTGTGTTCTTGCTTCAAAGTCAGCAAGCTTTTCACCTTTCTTTCTTTGCTCTTGTCTGTTTTCAACAAGTTTAACAATTTGTCTTCTTGCATTCATTTTTTTAACGCCATCTTTTGAAACAGAAACTGTTTTTTCTTTGCCGTTAGCATCAACAGTTTTCTTTTCAGCGGTAACAACATCCTCATATGAATTAACAGCAAGTGTGATAACTTTGTCAACAACTCTTGCAGCAGCTTTTGCTCTATCAAATGTTGTTTCAATATGGCCATACCACAAAACATCGGTAGCAAGATTTGAAACCATTGCAAGTCTTTGATCAGTTGGTTTTCCTAATTTTCTTGTGTCCATATTACTTCTCCTTAATCTTCATTGGTCTTTAAACTTAATCCAAGACCTTCAAGTTTGTGAATAACTTCATCAAGTGATTTTCTTCCAAGATTTTTAACTTTGAGCATATCATCTTCTGTTTTTTTGATTAAATCTTCAACAGTGTTGATTCCAGCTCTCTTTAAGCAGTTGTAAGAACGAACTGACAAATCCATATCTTCAACGCTCATAACCAAAAGTTTGTGAACCTTGTCCTCTTCACGACTAACAAGCAATGTGCTTGAAGCCATATTTTCAACAAGCTCAATGAACAAACCATTATATTCGTTCATAAGTTTTGCAGACAAACTAACAACTTCTTTTGCAGAAACAGTGCCGTTTGTTGTAACTTCAAGAGTGAGTTTGTCGAAGTCTGTGTTTTGACCAACACGAGTGTTTTCAACAACATAACTAGCTCTTCTAACTGGTGTGTAAATGCTATCAATAGCAATGTAACCAATAGGAAGGCTCATATCTTTGTTTTTGTCGGCAGGAATGTATCCTCTGCCTTGTCCAACCATGATGTCCATATCAAGTTCGCCATCATTTTCAAGAGTGCAGATATACATATTTTTGTTCATAATATGCACTTCATCATCTTCAATGATGTCGTTTGCTGTAACAACACATGAACCTTTTGCTTTAAGCTTTAATGTCTTTTTAAAATTCTTGTCATCTGAATCGATTTTAACTGCAAGCCCTTTCATATTCAAAACGACTTCAGTAACATCTTCTTTTGCACCTTTAAGTGCCATAAATTCGTGATCAACACCAGCTATTCTAATATTAGTAACAGCTGAACCAGGAAGGCTTGACAAAAGGATTCTTCTAAGAGCGTTTCCGATGGTAACACCAAAACCTCTTTCTAATGGTTCAACAACAAATCTTGCATAAGAACCACCCTTTTCTTCAAAACATTCAATCCTTGGTTTTTCGATTTCTAACATATTAGCTCCCCCAATTTAATTTTTATTTAGAGTAAAGTTCGATGATAAGGTGCTCAGAAATTGTGAGATCAATATCATCTCTAGCTGGTAATGCAACAACTTTTCCAGTGAGTTTTGATGAATCAAATTCAAGCCACTTTGGAACAACAACTTTTGCGTCTTTGATTGCTGCAAACATTTCGCTTTTTGCGCTTTTTTCTTTAACAGAAATTACATCTCCAACCTTAACTTCATATGAAGGGATGTTGATGTTTTTGCCATTAACCAAAATATGTGTGTGGTTAACAATTTGACGAGCCATTGCACGGCTAGCACCAAGACCAAGTCTGTAAACAACGTTGTCAAGTCTGCGTTCAAGCAAGCTGAGCATAACTTCACCGGTTTTACCTTTCATTCTTGCGGCCTTTGTGTAATAACCTCTAAATTGTTTTTCTAACAAACCATAAGCTCTTTTAACTTTTTGTTTTTCACGAAGCTGAATTAAATATTCAGTAGGTTTCTTTCTTGTGTTTGGGTGCACACCTGGGTTTCCAGGTCTTTTTTCAATTGCACATTTTTTAGAAGTGCATCTTTCGCCTTTAAGGAAAAGCTTTGTGCCTTCTCTTCTACATAATCTGCAATCTGCATCAATATATTTTGCCATTTATCTTTCTCCTTGGGATTATACTCTTCTTGGTTTTGGTGGACGACAACCATTGTGTGGGATTGGTGAGATATCTCTGATCATTGTAACTTCAAGATCAGCAGCAGCCAAACTTCTAACGGCTGATTCTCTGCCATTGCCAGGTCCTTTAACATAAACTTCGACTGATTTTAAACCATAATCTTTTGCAATTTTTGCAGCTTTTTCAGCAGCTTGACCAGCTGCGAATGGTGTGCTCTTTTTGCTACCCTTATATCCAAGTGCACCAGCTGAGCATGCAGCAAGTGCATTACCTGCAGCATCGGTAACAGTTACAATAGTGTTGTTGAAAGAAGATTGAATATAAACTCTACCTTTATCAACTTGAGTTGTAATCTTACGTTTTCTTGTTGCAGTTTTCTTATTTTTTACATCTGCCATCTTTTCTTTCCTTCCTTAATACTATTTCTTACCTTTTGCTGTTGCTGGTAATTGCTTTTTAGCTTTGCTAGCGACTTTCTTTGGGCCTTTTCTTGTTCTTGCATTTGATTTTGTGTTTTGACCACGAACAGGAAGTCCTGCTTTGTGTCTCAAACCACGGTAGCTCTTAATTTCTTCAAGAGCTTTAATGTTCATATTAACAACTCTTCTAAGTTCACCTTCGGTTGTTAAATGTTTATCCATGTATTCACGGATTTTTCCGATTTGTTCTTCTGTCAAATCTTTTACTCTAGTATCTGGATTGATTCCAGTTTCTTGTAAAACTTTGTTTGAGGTAGCTCTGCCGATACCATAGATGTATGTAAGGCCGATTTCTACTCTCTTTTCATTTGGTAAATCTACACCACCAATACGTGCCATTTTCTTCTCCTCAGATTTTTTTAAAATTTATTTTACTATATTTTGCGTCTAAAATATTTTGCCGCTTTTTAGACGATTATTTTTGATAGTTTTGTATATGAAAGATAACATTTAACAAGCATTTATGGAATCTTAACTTAAATTAAGTCGCTTGAAGATACTAAATGCCATCTTCCATAAACAAAACCAAAGAGAAAACTAACCCTGAACTTGTTTATGTTTAGGATTTTTACTACAAATGACTCTAACTTTACCGTTTCTCTTAATAACTTTACAACCATCGCACATTGGTTTTACACTTGGTCTAACTTTCATTGTCTTTTCTCCTACGGATTTTATTTACTTCGCCAGATTATACGTCCGCGAGTCAAATCATATGGGCTGATTTCAAGTTTTACCGTGTCGCCCTCATAAACACGAATAAAATTCTTCCAGAGTTTTCCAGATAAATATGCGGTAACAATATGTCCACCGGCAATCTTTACCTTGAATGTTGCACCGGGCATTGCCTCAACAACAACTCCTTCAGTTTCAATAACATCATCTTTACTCAAGATTGTATGCCTCCAAATAAGCAGTTTTTTAATTATAAACTGTTGTAAAATAAAACAAAATTGAATTTTTCAAAAAGATTCTTTCTTATGATATTATAACCATAAAAGGCTTTTTTGTCAATAATTAGTTTTATTTTTGCACAAAAAAGTGCAATTTGAAATCATGCCAAGAGTTTTTGCCACAAATTATGGCAAAAACTCAGTTGATTTCTTTATTTTTAACCGATAAATTCTTTAAGTCCAGGAATTGAACTGTTTTTAAATTTATCAATCATATTGTTGTAGCTTTGTTCTGGATCTTTGTCGCCAGTAACGGTAACAACCTTTTCTTCATTTTTGAAGTAATCAAGAATTGGAAGTGTTTCTTTTTCATAAACATCAAATCTTGTTTTGTAGGTTTCTTCGTTATCATCACTACGAATTCCCCATTCTCCACCACATTTTGGACATTTTTGATATCCAAGGTTCCAGCTTGTGTTGTAGATGTAACCGCAGTTTTTGCAGGTTCTTCTTCCAACAACTCTAGAAAGCAAAGTTTCGTAAGGCACTTCAAGGTTCACAACAACGTCAATATCTGTGATGTGTTCATCAACAAAAACTTTGAGTTGTTCAGGTGTTCTTGGGAATCCATCAAGGATGAATCCATTTTGAACATCGTTTTCAGCAAGTCTGTTTTTGATCATTGCGCAGACAACTGTATTTGGAACCATTTGTCCCTTGTCCATGTAAGATTTTGCTTCAACACCTTCTTTGTCGCCACGAGCAATGCTTGCTCTCAAGATATCTCCCATTGAAATTGTTGGAAGATGATATCTTTCAGAAAGCATATTTGCAAGTGTTCCTTTGCCAGCCATTGGTGCACCAAACATTAAAAATTTCATAAATTTCTCCTTAAAAATTAAATTTTTACGAGCACTATAAAATATTTTT
>CAKVMF010000078.1 GCA_934771675.1 uncultured Clostridia bacterium | reverse complement strand
TTTTGTAAAACCAAGATTTTCAACAACAAGTCTGTTTATATCAACATGTTTGTTTAGTTCAACAAAAAAGTCCATGCCACCAGCTCTTACCCACTTGTTATATTTTCTATCTGTTGTTGAATACTCATAATGTTCAACGTAGCCATAAAAGTGGTCGAGCCTTAAAATATCAAAATGATTGAGAAGTTTTTTGATTTTATTTATCATCATTTTGTAGTTAGTTTCTTTCAAAACATTCCAATCGTAGACACACGAGCCCCAATTTTGTTCAATTTCTTTTGGTGAGTTTTTTGGAACACCGCCTGTGCAAAGCATGTTGTATTCATCGTCAAGCTGAAAGCATTCCCTGCTGTCATAAACATCAAAAGACTTCACGCTTGGGTAAATTGGTAAGTCGCCCAAAATCTTCACGCCCTTGCTTTTTGCGTATTGCCTTAACTTTTGCCACTCTTCGTTTAAAATGTATTGAAAAAAGCCGTATTTTTGAATCAATTGTTTGTTGCTTTCAACAAATTCCTTATATTCTTTTGATTTTTTATCAAGCAAATGCCTGTCTAATTTTCTCCAGTCATCCACCTTAAATTTTTCAAGCAGCGACTTATAAATTGCATAATTCAAAACATCTTTGTTCTCGAGCAAATAATTGTTAAGGTCGGCTGCAGTTGCTTTTGAAATATTGCTAAACGCCTTTTCAAAAATAGCATGTTTTTCTTTCTTAACAACACCATAAACAACCTTTCTTGTTTTTGGCAAATTCAATAAGTTTGCAACATCTTGCTTTGAAATAAGTTTCCTTTCAATAAGATCATCCACATCAAAGAACATTTCATCATATGAAAAGTAGCAATCTGAAAGGTATGGACAGTTTGTTTCACCTGTTTGGTTTAGCGGCAAAACTTGCCAAATCTTAACACCATTATTAGCCAAAAAATCTACAAAATTATATGCTTCCTTTCCAAAATCTCCAACCCCGTATTCGCTTGGCAAAGACGAAATATGGCAGAGAATTCCAATTTCTTTTTCCACTCGTTCACTCCAAAATACTATCAATAGTTAAAAATATACCACAACTTTCAAAACTTCCACAAACAATAATCAAAAGTTTAGCAATAAAAACTTAATTCAACTATTCTTTTGGAGATAAAATTTACTTCGTTATATATTTTGTCCACAATATCTTTTTTGCCTTCTATTGAAACAACCAAAAATTGTTCAGGTTGTTGATATTCATCAATAAAAGTGAATTCATTATTTTGACAGTATTCAAAAAATGGAACTAGCGACTTTACCTTAAAACTGTATTCATATTCTTTTCTTTCCATATTTTCTCCACTTTTATGATATTATTATTTTTTAAAGCCATCATTTTCCGCCCACCGCCGCTAGCCTCACACCATCCCACAAACACTCACCAATACCAAACAAAAACAAACTTACCAAACAAAAAGCCCATAATAATTTTTTTTTGGGGGGGTCGGTGATCCGAGTCCACTAACCATTATAAAAACCCAAAAATAAATCCCCACCTTATTTGCCTTAACAGAAAGCAAGCTTATTAGTCGCAGGCAATGTTTCAGTGGCAATTGCGTTGCAATATGCTCCCTGACACTGCGGTGAGGTTGGCGGTTCAATTCAACTAAATTTTACCAAACAAAAAAGTCAACCACAAGGTTGACTTTTTATTTGGTAGGACTGAGTGGACTCGGACCACCGACCCCCACCTTATCAGGGTGGTGCTCTAACCAACTGAGCTACAGTCCTATATGGTGGAGATAATCGGATTCGAACCGATGACCCCTTGCTTGCAAGGCAAGTGCTCTAGCCAACTGAGCTATACCCCCATATATAGGAACATTTTCTACAAAATGCTCTTATATAATATCAAAACATCATCCGCTTGTCAATAAATTTATTAAATTTTTTTACAAAATTTCACATTATTTTTCTAGTCCCTTTTTCACACAGCAAAAAAGGAAAGGCATTCGCCTTCCCTTTTTGTTACTACTTGTTTTCAATTATTTTTTAGCAACAAATGCTTTGGTTAAAAGCATGAGTGCTGAAACAAGTGAAAGCACACCAGCAACAATTGCACCAACACCAAGATGTGTTGTTACGACTGTTGTGAGAACGTTTGCAGCGTTTATTGCACTTGAAAGACCTTCTGACATAACTGCAAAGTTTACAGTTAAGAAGAAGAACACGCCTGCAACAGCAAACATTGCCAAACTTAAGAAATCAAAAAGATTAGATTTCAAAACTCCAAAAAGTTTCAATGCTGTCAAAACAACTGCAACCAAAACCAAAATGTATGGCAACAAGTTCATAAATGAAAATTGGAAATATGTTGCGTTTTCAGTTGCATAACCAAATGCTGTTTGAGCACCTGTGAATTCAGATGTTGATCTCAAGAATGAAAGATTACCTTCGATTCTAAGAGAAGTTACAAACATCATGCAAATTGCAGCGATACCAGCAACAATTGCCAAAGCATACAAAACTTTTCCGAGTAAACCTTTATTTTTCTTTTTACTCATAATCATTCCCCCTTACCTAAATTATAGAGTTAACTAAATCAAAATACAACTTTTTGTTTTAATGAATTTTTATTTGTATATTTTGCACAAAGTGTTCAAAATTATAAACCCCAGCACCAAAATTTGCCATATTTTTAACAGCTATCAAAACACCGTCAGCAAACGCTTGTCTTGAAAACGCCTGATGCGAAACAGTCAATTTTTCAGCACCAAAATAAAAATCAATTTTGTGAGTTCCAATTTCCATTCCGCCACGCTCGCTAAGCACCTGAATATCGCCATCATAGTTTTTATTCACTAAATCTAAAAGTTCAAGAGCAGTTCCACTAGGTGAATCAATTTTGTTTTTGTGGTGGCTTTCAAAAATGCAAACATTCTCAATATTCAGTTTTAAAATATCTCGAATAAGGCTTTTTAGTTTTGCGATGCCGACCGAAAAGTTTGAGCACAACAAAACAGGAATATACTCGCCAGCCGACAGAATAAATTGTTTTTGTTCACTGCTTTGCCCAGTTGCTCCAACTATCAACGGAATCTTATGTTTTAAGGCAAATTTGGCAGATTCAACCGAAGAAACTGCACTTGCAAAATCAATAATCATATCGGCTTGTTTATTATCGTCAAGCGGACTTTCTTTGTCAATTTTCACCACTTCAAATCCGTCATCTTTCAAAGTCTGCGCGACCACGCTTCCCATTTTTCCCTTTGCACCAACCACAATAATTTTCTTTACACTTTTCATAGTCCTATAATATTCAATCATCAAATTAGTGTTAAATTTTGCAAGCCACCGCAATTTGTTTTAGTATTTTTTTATTTTTGCTATAATAAATCTGTAAAATAAAAGTCGGAGCGAAAAATGGAAAGCACACAGATTTCAAAAGAAACAGGCACAACCAGAAATTTTTGGATAGATATTTTAAAAATCATATCAATAATAATGGTTGTTTTCTTCCACACAACGGACGCCATAAAAATCACAAACATAGCCGTTCCTATATTTTTGGTTATAACAGGTTTTAACCTTGCACAAAGCATAACAATACGTGGACATGAAAGTTTCAAAACTTACTACTCGCCAGCCGTTTTATGGAAAAGAATAAACAGATTTTTGCTTCCATATTTGATTTTCGTAATTTGCGAAATCATTGCCCTTGCCTGCGAAAATAGATTGTCTTTCTCAATGCTTGCTAACTTCATTTTGGGCGGATATGGACCCGGATCATATTACACTCCGCTAGTCTTTCAAATTCTTTTGTTTTTCCCATTTATTTTTTATCTTTTAAAAAGACACAAATCTTGCATCTTTTTATTTTTCTTTATATCTTTTGGCTTTGAAGTTTTGGTAAACTTGTTTTTACCACAAACAAATCTTGTTATTCAAATTTATAGAATAGGGATTTTTCGACAAATTTTTTACATCGCAAGCGGCTGTTATATGTTTTTGTATAAGGGCAAGCTTGAAGACATAGCAGCAATAATTTTTGCAATCATCGGTGCGACTTATTACATCCTTTTTGCGGCTGGGCTTTACACTCCAATTATCTTTAAACTTTGGATTGGAACAACCATTCCTTTTGGACTTCTCGCAATCGCAATTGTGTATCTTTGTGCTGCAAAGAAACCTTTGCATTTAGATTTTAAATCCGCTCGCATTTTTTCAAACGCAACCTACCATATATTCTTGGTTCAGCAAATTTATTACTGGCTTATAAGCAACCATGACGTTTATCTTGCCACAATCAATATTTTGGTTTGCTGCGTGATTGGAATTTTGTTCTACATGGCAGAACATATCATCATAAAGGCAATAAAAAACCGCAGAATAAAAATTGAACATACAACAAATTTATAAGCATAAAAAAAGGATACCATTGTGGCATCCTTTTTATTTTACACTTCTACATCCCAAGCACCTTTGTGAAATCTGCCAGTGAACATAAATGAAATCAATCCTTTGTGATATTTTACAAATTCATCTTTATCAATCTTTTCCAAAATTTCACTTTCACTCATAAAGTCAATTGTTTCAACTTCTTCAGCTTGGAGTTTAATTTTTGCTGGGTCAATGTCAACTCCATCAACAATATAATAATCATCAAACCCTGTGCCAAAATATATAGTGAAAAGTGGCTCTTTGTTTGAAAAATCATAATCAATGCCAAGTTCTTCAAAAAGTTCTCTGTGTGCACCTTGTCTGCTAGACTCACCAGCAACAACGCATCCCCCGCATGAAATATCCCAGTATCCTGGCCAAACACGTTTTTGTTGCACACGCTTTTGCACAAGCATCTTGCCTTCTTTGTTAAAAACAAGTATATGCACAACAATTCTATGCTCGCCTTTTTCAAGTTTTTCAGTCCTAGCTTTTGTTCGGCCTAGTGGTTTGCGATTTTCATCATACAAATCAAATCTTTCCATAATCCCCATTAAATTAAATAAAGAACATTGTTATTTTTGGCAAAAAGATGATTAACCCAACAATAACAGAGCAAATTGCAAGAAGTAATACTGCACCTGCAGAAATATCTTTTATTTTTTTGATTTTTCCATCGTTTTGAGCTGTTATTC
>CAKVMF010000077.1 GCA_934771675.1 uncultured Clostridia bacterium | reverse complement strand
TTCTCGGGGTTTATATTGCAGATGTTTCGCATTACGTTAAAGAGGGGTCAAAACTTGACGCTGAAGCATTCAAACGTGGAACTTCGGTTTATTTTCCAGACCATGTTTTGCCAATGCTTCCAGTTGAGCTTTCAAACGGAATTTGTTCACTCAATCCAAATGAAGATAGATTTACACTTGCTGTTGAAATGAAACTTAATTCTCAAGGCAAAATTTTGGACTATGAAATTCACAAGGGTATTATTAGATCAAAATACAGAATGACCTACACAAAAGTTACCAAGATTTTGAAAGGTGACAAAGAACTAACCGAGCAATACAAAGACCTTGCACCAATGCTTTTTACAATGGCGGAACTTGCACGCATTTTGATTAAACGTAGAGATAATGCAGGTCAACTTGATTTTGATATTCCAGAGCCAGAAATCATACTTAATGATGACGGAACGGTTAAGGATGTTATAAGAAAACCAAGAGATATCAGTGACAGAGTTATTGAACAATTTATGGTTTTGACAAACGAAGTTGTTGCTAGGCATTTTGACAAGATGGGAGTTCCTTTTGTTTATCGTGTGCATGAAACTCCTGTTCTTGAAAAGGTTCAAAAGTTTAAAGCATTTGTTGGAAGTTTGGGATTGAAGTTTGTTGCAAGTGGAAAGGAAACATCACCAAAAGATTTTCAAACATTGCTTGTTCAAAGCAAAAACCAAGACTACTCAACAGCTCTTTCAAAGGTTATGCTTCGCAGTATGCAAAAGGCAAGATATGACACTGTAAATCTTGGTCACTTTGGTTTGGCATTAAAAGATTATTGTCACTTCACATCACCAATCAGACGTTACCCAGACCTTTCAATTCACAGAATAATTTCAAATGTTATTTCTGGAAAAATGACAGGAGCAAAGCTCAAACACTTTGAAGAATTTGTTGAAAATTCAGCCGAAAGATCAAGCACAATGGAACGTCAAGCTGAAGACGCCGAAAGAGCAGTTGATGCACAAAAAGAAACAGAATTTATGTCTGGCAAAATTGGTGAAGTCTATGATGGTGTTGTTTCAGGCGTGACAGAAAACGGAATTTATGTTGAACTTGAAAACACAATTGAAGGTTTCATTTCTGTTCAAAGATTGCCAAAGGGAAGATATGAATTTAATGAATCAAGATATTCACTTTCAGGTGTTGGAAAGGTTTACAAAATCGGCGACAAATTAAAAATCAGAGTTGTTTCAACTGACACAGTTTTAAGACGAATTGATTTTGAACTTGCAGATTTTCATCGAACAGATGATGAAAATGATGGTGGTGATTTTGACAATGAAAAAAGAAATTTTGTTCATGAAAAAGACAAACATTTTTCAAAGCATGAAACGCAAAATAATTACGCAAGAAAATCGCAAAAAGGATTTTCTGGTAGGGGTCGTGGAAACAAAAAAAGATAGATTAATACATCAAATAATTTTTTAAAATTTTCACGTAAAAATGTATAAAACGTTAAAAATATTAAATAAAAATACAAATAAAAGAGCATAAAATAATTTATGCTCTTTTATTTTTTATTTGCGTTTTATTCTCCAAATTCTGAAGGTGATGCTGCAGGTTTAACTCTCATTAAATATGCTTTTGCATCATCTAAAAGTTTGACTGTAACATCTTCAAAGTGAGATGCTTCAATATAATCATTTTTATATTTTTGATGCTTTTTTGGATCAAAAAATTCATCTTCAGCATAGAGTGAATTTTTGAATATTTCAAAGTCGAATCCATGCATCATTTTTAGATTGCACAATTTTTTGGTTTTTTCATCATTTAGCATTTCAGCTTTCAAATATATGCTTCCGATTTTGTTTTTAAGATAGTTCAAAATTTCTTGCTCATATTGAAGTTGTGCTTGTTTAACATTCTTTTCTTTGTTAACTGGTCTACGTTCGTCTTGTGCTAAAAATGCTTTAAGTTCATTTTGGTCGTCTCTTTCAATAAATGCAGGGAAAACAGGAAATTCAAGATTAATCTCATTTTCTTTTGTTCCGTCTGAAATATGAAAATTAACAATAACTGGTCTGCCGAATGATGCGGCTGAACATACCCATTGGGTAATTGCAAAGTTTATTGAGTTGGTTAAATCACAATTTTTGTTTGCTTCATATTTTATAAAATAACCTCTAAATACGTTTGGTGGATTCATAATTGCTCCTTGCTAGATTAATATGATTTTTGAATTGGACTTGGCATTGGTTTTGCTTTTTGTTCTTTGTAAGCATAAAGAATTTCAGTTGCCTTTCCGCCGTTGCTTATTTCATCATTAAATTTTGCAGCACGTTTATCGGCGTCAGCAATATAAAGTTGACCAGCGGTGGTTTCACTGTATTTGCCACGGACAACATAGGTGTCACCATCCATGTTTACAATATAAGTTTTGTAATCTTTTGGATTGGTTTGAACTTTCTTTGAAAATTCATAAATTTTTTGATAATCTTCTTGTGATGAACCATTGAAATTTTCTTCATATGAACTTGTGAGTTTAATAAATTCAAAAGAATCTTTATCATATGAGTTAAGGTTAAACTCTTTCATGAGTGGAAGATTTGCAATAAAGGCAGCTTTTTCTTTGCCAGAATTGTATTTTTCATAAGCAAATCTAATAAGTAATTGTCTTTGCATGTAGTCTTTGATGTTTTTAACTTTTTGTTTTCTCAAAGCTTCTGGATCATATGCTTCATTGATAACATCATGATCATAAAGTTCTTTAACATTTTTTGGAGTTCCAGAATAAACGTATGTGCGAACAAAATCGGGATTATCTTTACGTTGATCAACACAGGTTGGAAGAATAGGAATATCATAGTCATAGTAAAGATTTGTTTTGTAGTCAACCTTAAATCTAATGGTGAGCAAAACTGGTTCGCAGGTTGAGTCTGCGAGATCAACTGATGCCTTAATAATTTCGTCTAAAGATTCAACAGATTCTTTTAATTCTGATTTTTCAGTTTGTTTTTCAGGGTTATTGACGGTGTAAGGAACGACATTGATTGATCTTCCAAGTTTTCCACCTAAACGTGCAACTTTCATAATTTTCTCCTTAATTTTTTTAATTTTTTATTGATTGCCACCAAATTGTGACTGTTTTGCATATTTATTGTAATATTTTTGTGCAGAATCCGCAAGTGGTTCCATAAGTTTTTTGAAACCGACATAATGCACATAATCTTTTTGATATTTTTGTTGATCTTGTGGCAACTCAAGATCTTCAGAGTAGAGTGATAAGCCAAAAGTTTTAAATTCAAAATCTTTCATCATATCAAGATTAAGCATAGCCATTGTTTCTTCGTCATTTTCAAACATTGCAGTTAAATATGTTGATGCTATTTCATTTTTGATATAGTTCAAAATATCATCTTTGTAAGCAATTTTTGAAGAAGTAAGATCATCTTGGTTTATTTTGTTTGGATTTTGTCCGTTAACATATTTAAAGAGTGAATCAGCAGTTCTTTCAATATTTGATGGGAACACTGGAAACGTGAATGTTTTCATACGATTGTTTTCATTGTAAATGCAAAAATTAATAATAATTGGATAGCTTCTATTGGTCGCCATACTAATCCATTCAGCAACTGAAGTGTTAATATATCTTGTTAAGTCTTGGTTCGTGTTTGCATGATATGTTAACTCATTTGGATGATTTCTTGTTTTTTGTGGCTGTTTCATAAACATACCCCCTTAAAATTTAGTAATTATATTATAACTAATTTGGGCTTAAATGTCAATAGTGATTTGAAAATTTGTGTCTTCATTAAAAACGTGTCAAAATGTCAAATTTTTCTAATTTTAAAATATTGATTTAGCACGCACAATATGATATAATATGAGTTATGAAACTTATAACCGAAAATCGTGAAGCAAAACATAATTACTTTTTGGAAAGTCCACTTGAAGCTGGACTAGTTTTGCTTGGCTCTGAAGTTAAGTCAATCAGGGCGGGCAGGGTTAACCTTAAAGATAGTTATGTTTTGGTTCGTGGCGGTGAAGTGTTTTTGGTTAATTGTTTCATTTCGCAGTTTGAAAAAACTGGAATGTTTAAACCAGATGAGAGAAGAACAAGAAAGCTGCTTTTAAACAAACAAGAAATTTTGAAACTTGAGCGAAAGATTAAGGAAAAGGGTTATACAATTGTTCCAACAAAAATGTATTTTTTGGGTGACAAGGTAAAGGTTGAGATTGCTCTTGCAAAAGGAAAACACTTGTTTGATAAAAGGCAAGATAAACGCAAGTCTGATTTGAAGCGTGATGCTGAAAGACAGATTAAAAATAATTAAAAAATCGCAAAAAAGACAAAAAATTATTAAAAAATAGGTCAAAATTCAGCAAAAATTCAAAATTTCTGCAAAAAATCTAACTAAAACATGGGGATGTAAAGGTTTCGACAGAGAGATGGAGAGATATTTGCAAGCGTGTGTGTAGCCCCAATCTACATAAAAAGTGGGAAAAAAATAAATGCAGAAAATGCAAACTTTGTTGCTGCTGACGCAGCAATCGCTGCCTAACTTTAGGCCGCACGGCAACTGATTGTGGCTCACACTCAAGAAAGTTGTTGTCATTAACTCTGTGGGATGAAATCACTTGTGTTGATGGAGTGGTTTCGAGATAAAATCAACTAGCAAAAAATGATTTTGTTTGTTTCAAGTTTTTTGTAAAATAAAAAAACAAACTGGCACACGAAGAAAGGATATCAATTCTCTTTTTGGACGCGGGTTCAATTCCCGCCATCTCCACCAAATAAACAAAAAGGAAAAGTTAATCAGACTTTTCCTTTTTGTTTGCAATGATTTTGATTTGCAAGGGTATTTTGTGCACGGAATTGTTGAGAGAGTGTGGGGTTTATGTTATAATTGGTTATAGAATTTTGCGAGTGGTGTGAAAACATGGTAAAATATGAATTTAATAGAAATGAGTTTAAGTGGGGAGAAGAATTCTATGACATTATTCAAAAGAAGATGAATTTCCCAGAATGGTTTGGTAAAAATGCAGACGCTTTGTGGGATATGTTAACAGGATATATTGAAACTCCTTGTGAAATTACATTAATCGGTTTTGGCCATGAAGAAAATGAATATAATAAATCC
>CAKVMF010000076.1 GCA_934771675.1 uncultured Clostridia bacterium | reverse complement strand
CGTTAATGTTAATGATCTTGCAATGAAATCTCTTGCATATGAAGCATTTTCAAATACAATTTCACCAGCTCTTGCAACGTAAGAATCTTTCTTAGCTAATTTGCCAGTTCTTGTATCAACAACATAAATATTGTTGAGAGTTGTTGTTGATGTGATAACTCTTTCTTTATATTTTGGATTTGTATCTTTGTTGATTCTAAATACAGATTCAAGCATATTTGCATTTGTGTATGATGGAATAACAATTTGTTTGTAGTGACTAGTTGTTAAATGCAATTTTGAAATTGTTGAACTTGCCAAAATGTCATATTGTTTTACAGCATCACCAAACAAATAAGCAGTAAATTGATTGTTATCCGTGTTGTTCAATTTCTTGAAATCAGATCTTTCATTTTTGTTTGTGTAATCAAGATACAAGTTGCCATTTGCTTCAATATATCTGTAAAGTGAATACTTTTCATCATTATTTAAAATGTTTTTAATAATAACACTTGAATTTTTGTTTTTCAAAACATAGACAACATTGAAGTAATCATCAATGATTGAAACTGCACCATCAGTTGAAACAAATTCAAATGTTGATGAGTTTGCAGGTGAAAGAATGCCAAAGATAACACTGTTTCTTGCATTTACTCCTGCATTAAAGTAGTCAGCAACAAATATTTCATTTCTACTTGGAATGAATGTGTAAGAACTTCCGTTTACTTCAGACATAAAATCGTTTGTCATGAAGAATGATGTTGATTTTGGTTCAGAATTCAAGTTGTTGATATCTTTAACACTATTAATAACAGAACTGTTTGAAGAAAGTTTTCCACTCAAAACCTTGTTTTTGATTTGTGGTGGAACTGCATCACTTTCAGAACCAACAATACTTACGATTTCACCTTTCTTTGCATAAGCGAACAAGTTTTGTTTTTCTGCACCATCGTTAAGATTGGTTGTTGTGTTGTTTGCAATAATTGACATGTTGATGTTGTTTGTGAACAATTTGTTTGTTGCAAACAAAATGTAGTAGTAAACAGATGTGTCAATAATTACATCGTTTCCATCAGACATTGAGTTGAAGTCTAATGTTACTGTTTGAGTTCCAGAAATAACAGAAGATGTTACACTTTGTGTGATGTTTTCACAATATGCAGATCTGAATGCTTTTACATAATCTTCTTCATCAATAATGTAAATGTTTCCAGCAGAATCAGCAGACGATTGTTTTGTTTCAACAAAGTCGTTGAGATACAATCTAATCTTTGCTTTTCCTGAAATCAAGGCACTACTATAAATGAAGTTCATGTAATAGTATTTTCCGTCAGTTGATGACTGAACGTTGATTGACTCGGTAAGTCCTTCTGCATTTTTAAGAGTGTAAGCTCTCATGTCATAAATAGCATCATCATAACTGATTGTGTTTGTCAAATCATTCTCAATATAATATGAGCCTGTGTCGTTCTTTTCAATTTCAACACCAAGTTTTGTTGGTTTGTAGTCAGTTCTAACAGTTGTTGATTTGATGTCTTCATATGCAATACAATCAATTTCGAGAATGTCAGGGTTTGTTGAAGAAGCATTTTTGTTTTGCTTTAACAAATCAATAAATTCGTCGTAGGTAAATGTTAATGCAGAGTTGTTTGTTTTAAGTGGAATGTTCAAATCTGGGTTTGCAGCAGCATCACTTACGCAGTTTTCAAGGTCAACAACATTGCCAGCAAGATCATAAATATAATATTTTGTGAATGCCAAGTAATTTGACTTGAAGAATACTGAAATAGGTTCTGCAAAGTAATATTCAATTTCATAGTAGTAAACACCACTTTCAGATGAGCCATAAACTCTGATTCTTGAAGAATCAAGAATTGGAGTGCTTGAATCAGCTGCAGCAGGTGAGTAACCATTGATTGTAAATCCATAGTTTGATGTGTTTTTAACACTGATTGAACCTTTTACATATTCCATATCACCAAATCCAGCAAGCATTGAACTTGAATTTATTCTACCATTGTAAGTTCCAGTTGTTGAGTCAAAGTAATATGGATGAACGTAAACTCGAAGTTTTCCACTAATCTTGTAGTTGTAACTCAAATTGTAAGTTGTTGCTTCACCAATAATCAAAACGTTTCCATCATACTTGTTGTCATTGTTTTTCATTGTTCCAGAAAGTTTTGTGCTTGGAACAACACCGTCTTGAAGCCTATCGCTACCAAGTGCGTTGATGCTGTGGAAGCCATCAATGAATGATCCACCAACAAGTGTTTCATTTCCGCCAGTTAAATCTTTAAATTTCGCTTTAATATTTGCATTTTCATTAATATAACTATACAGCAATGAGTTATTGATAAATCCTTTTTGGTTCGCGTCAGTAATTCTTTCTTGATAGAACTGATAAGGATAAATGATTACTTCTTCGCCGATTGCTATATCATTTTCCTTCATTGTTACGTTCAAAGTGTAAATTGTGTTTGAAGTGATAACAACACTGCTACTATCAAATGAAAGAGAACTTCTAATTCTTATCTTTCTAAAGAATTTTACGCCAAGTGAGTCGGTTATGTGAGTTCCTTCAACACCAGACACTGAAATATTTGTTGTTGTTGCGTCATTACTGAATGAGTTTGTGTTGAAGTTGTAGATAAATGTTGAGTTTTGACCACCAGCATTTATGTTAACTCTTTGGATGTAGTTGCTGTCACCAGCAATTTCCATTTCAAATTCAGTTTCAGGATCAGCACCAAATTGATCTCCATTGTTTTGACCATATTTATCTTGAGTAATCTTGTCAATTGTCAAATCTTCATTATCACCATCAGCATTCTTAAATTGTGCAATTACGGTTATTGATTCATTAACAATCAATGAAAGGGCATATCCATACTTTTTAGCGCTATAGAACACGCTCTTTCCATTATCATAAAGAAGTTTAAATCCTGTGAAGCTTTCAGTGTGATATTCTTTTGCAAGTGAAATGGTTATGTAAGAGAATTTTGAGTAATATCTTTCCAAAACATTGTGTGAAATGCTAAATTTGTCACTTTCAATTGAATATGACTTTGTTTCACCAGTTTGTGTAACTTTTATATATTTCAAGTAAATATAATTATGATCAGCACCTGTGATGTAATACTTTTCAGTTTTAAGTGTTAGATCTTCATCAAAAATATCAGCTGATGTGTTAATCTTTCCAACATATGTGTAAGCTGTATAATTGTCATTTGTTACAAGAACAGCTTCGCAAGTCATACCGTTGTAGGTAAGTTTTGACATGTTTTCAGTAAGAACTTGTTTAATGGTCTTTGTTTTTGTTGCTGTGATTATATCTCCATTTTTTGATGTTACATACAAATATCCTGAATTATTCTTTTCAATTCGATATGAAAGCAAGTCAGAGTAGAGTGCTCCACCATAGTAATACAATGTTTTGCCGTTAACATAAATTGAATCAATTGTGTTGTCAAGGAATTGTGATTGTTCAGGATTCAATTTATTAACATTGTTTGATACAACAAAGATTGTTGAAGATGAGTTTGTTTCAGCAATTGTTTCATCACCAGCTTTTGTTGATAAGTTCTCTGCCAAAAGTGAAATTTTAAATGATGTTGTGTTGTTTGAAACGTCAATATTTACAGCATCAAGATGATTTCTGTTAATAACATTTGATTCAAAACCAGATGAGTTTGCATTGATTCTTGAATACTTAATATAAGTGTCAGCAACATCAGATGTGTTACTTGAAATTGTATACAAAGTTGTGAAATCAACTGCAGAATCGTCTTTGTTGTAAACAGGGAACTTCATATTTTGAAGTTTATCAATGATAAATTCCTTGTTTTCATCTGCAAATTTGAAGCTGTTTTCTGCTGTAATTTCTGGGATAGTTAAGTATCCGAATACCAATGATGTAACAACAAGTTTTGTGTAGTTACTATCATTGATAATTGAAAGGGTAGGAATATCAATTGTTGATGATGGAATGTTGTAGTATGCATGGTGCATATAACCAATCATTGCAATTGATGATTGCTCTGTAAAGTCAATTGTGATTGACTTAAGTTCAACAAATCTTCCGACAAGAGTTGCATTGATACTTGACTCGTCAAGTTTGTTTGAAACAAACATTCTTGTTGAGTTTGCAACTTGGTACCAACCTGTGAACAAGTATTTAGTGTCACCAACACTAATAATGTTGTTGTTTAAACCAAAGTCGTTTTTGAATGAATCATAATTATAGGTGTATTTTTCAATTGCACCATTCTTATGGCTCAAAAATTCAAATGAATAGTTTTGGCTGAGTGGGGATGATGTGCTTGCATTTGAATATTTTGCAACATATTTAAGGTCGTCAGTTTTGTTTTTAACAGCATAAATTTCAAATGATTTGTTTGTTGAAATGGTTGTATTTGATGTGCTTATATCATTATTTTCAAGCAAATACCAACCAATAAAGTTGTATGAACCATTTCCTGTTACAGTGTCTTGTTTAACACTAAAGTTCAAAATTGTTCCATATGGAACAGTAATGTAGAATACCAATGAATATTCATTGTTGTAAATTTTGACATCATTAACGTTGATTGATGATGAATATACCTGGTTTCCAAGTGTATAATTTGCTTTAACTGAACTGAATACGTTGCTAATTAAACCATAAATTGCAAGGTCTTTCAAACCATATTTGTTGTAAACATCATCCTTTGAGTCGGTGTTGTTTACAGCAAGTCTGTATTCAATTGTTACATTTTTAGCAAATTTTGCTTCTATAGCAAGGTCAACATTATAACTTGACAAATCAATGGTTAAGTTTGGATTGTTGTAAGTGTTGTCAAGATATTTTCCATTGATGTAAAGTCCAATAAATGTGTAACCAGCAGCAGGTTTAATTTTAAGCTCAAGAATAGGGTAACTTGATGAGAAAATGTTATTTTTAAGAGCTTCAGTTCCACCAGATGTTTTGATCTTGATTGATGAGAATTCACCACCTGCAATCAAATCGGTTGAACCATAGCTTCCATCATCTTCAATTGTTGAAATAAAGTAACTGATTGTGTTTCCACCTTCAATGATTGAAAGAATATCATAATCACTTTCAATATCAAATCTGTAACCAGCTTTGCCAACTGATGAAATTTCATCAAAGTTAACAAGTGCATTAGTTTGCTTAACAATCATGAC
>CAKVMF010000075.1 GCA_934771675.1 uncultured Clostridia bacterium | reverse complement strand
CAACAGTTGTTCGTGGTGAAGAATGGTGGCCATCACTTTCCGCTCATCTTGAAATTTTCAGAGCACTTGGAATAAAACCACCAAAATATGCCCACACCCCAGTAGTTTGCAAAATTGATGAAAAAACAGGCAACAAACGCAAGCTCAGCAAACGTTACGACCCAGAAGCAGACACAAGATTCTTTGTTGTTGAAGGTTACCCAACAGTTGCGCTCAATGAATACTTGCTCAACTTGTTAAACAGTGATTTTGAAAATTGGAGAAAAGCAAACCCAACACTTCCTTACACAGAGTTTCCATTCTCAACAAGAAAAATTATTTCATCAAGCAACCCAATGTTTGATATTGTTAAAATCAACGACATTTCAAAAAATATCATTGCAACAATTCCAGCAAAAGAATTGCTCAGAAACATTATTGACTGGGCAAATGAATATGATGAAGACTTTGCAAAAGTGCTTTTATTGCATCAAGGTTATGCTGAAAGATTGCTTTCAATTGACCGTGAAAATGCTGCAAGACCAAGAAAGGATATTGGACATTTTAGCGAAGTTAAAAATCTTTACTCATACATGTTTAATGAATATTATGATCCAAAAACATCACTTGCATTTGATCCAAAGATCAACAAAAAAGATGTTTTGAAGCTTCTTAATGAATACCTTCTTTACTATTCATCTGAAGACAATAAGCAAGATTGGTTTGAAAGACTCAAAGTTTGCGCTGATTACTGCGGTTTTGTTGATATGAAGACTTACAAGGCTGACCCAGACAAATATATTGGAAGCATTGCCGATGCCAGCAACATTATTCGTGTTGCATTAACAGGCAGAACAAACACTCCAGACCTTTATGAAATTATGAAACTTCTTGGGGCTTATGAAGTTAAACAAAGACTAGGCTATGTTATTTCAAGTTTAAAATAAAAATTATTAGACAAATAAAAACAGCTCTTACCAAAATCGGTAGGGGCTGTTTTTTATTGTTAAAATTATAAAATTACAAATTACATTTCCATTGAGTTGTCATCAGAATTTTTTTCTTTTGAAGATTTTTTCTTTGATGATTTATTGTCTGGCATGACACTTTGCTTGTTTGAATTTTCAGGTTGAGATGTTAAGATTTGAGAATAATCGTCTTTATCTCTGTTTAAGTAAAGAGCTTTATCTTTAACCATTGCAATAGGTTCATCTTGAAGATAAAGTGAAGCCAAAGCTGTTGTGTAACCTATTGGTGAATCTACCATTGTTTCGTTTAAGTAATCAGTAGCGATTGGTGTTGCACCAAGGCTTTGAATTTCTTTAAAACTCATTGGTTGAAGTTCAATCATAACAACGCATTGTCTTTTGTCGGTTATTCCAGGGCTAACAGCGTCAAAACCTGTTAATGCTTGAACGGATTTTACTTTGCCGCCAAGGTCTGCTCTTATGATTGCTTTGTTTGCAAGGTTGATTGCGGTGTTCATATCTGCTTTTTGTTTAATGGCAACTTCTGGAATTGCTAAAACAGGGTCGCCAGAACTTGGAGATACTGTTTCGTAAGACAAAACGCAAGGCATACCATTAACGCGAGTTGTGAAAAGAAATGCAACGGTTTTTGAACCATCTTTTGGTGTGTAGTAACTATATGGTTTGTTCACAAACACTTCTTTTGCAACAATTTGATCTGAAATTGCTTTAAGAGTTGGGTATAATTCATCGCCTTCAATGCTGTATTTTGGTTTAAAACTATGTTGTGATTTGCCCAAAATGTTTTTGATTAACATGTTTGTTGCAATTCTTGTTGGCAAGTCCATATCATGTGCTTCGCTAAATTCTGGCAAGTCATGAATATCAACGAGTTTGATTTTGCAGTCTTCATTTTTGTCCAAGTGTTGGTTTGAAATGAGTTCTTTGATCAAACTGTCTTTATCAAGGTGACTTTCATCAATTTGTATTACATGGTCACACATATAAAGTGCTTCTTTTTCATCGCTATTTTTAGGATCTTTTTGAAGGCTTGGCAAAAGCATTGAGAATTTATCAACAGGAGCATCAATTCCAGTTTCTTCAAAAAGTTCACGAACAATTGCTTTGAGTGAATCTTCGCCTTTATTCAATCTTCCACCAGGAAAGTTTACAATAGTTTTGCCAACGGGTTCTCTGTATTCTTCAACAAATAAAACATATTCTTTTGTTGATCCGTCTTTGCAATGAATTTGAATAATTGGTGGAATAACCCTTGCTGCATCTCCAGATGGGCATGATGCATATGAGCCAACTTTTGTTTTGTTAAATTCAAGGAATTTTGATATTTTGATTGGTTGAGTATTTGTCATATCTACCTCCACATTTTTGTAATGATATTATAACAATTTTGAATATAAAAGTCAATAGTGATTTTTATTTTTTATTGTTTACTTGTCTGGTTACATAATTTTATAAATTTTGGCAAAAAATAGAATTATTGTAGGTATGAGTATGAAAATTTTATCAAGAATTTCGATTTTAACTTTGGTTTTTGCACTTTTGTTTCCACTTATGTTGGTTGTTTCGCATAATGCCTGTGGATCAGAGTTTGCGGGTGCATCAACATTAAATTTTGAAAAGAATCTAATCACCGAAACTGACACTGTTCCAAGTCGCAATTACACGGTTGTTATTGACGCAGGCCACGGTGGAAGTGACCCCGGTTCAATTGGTTACAAAACCAAAGTTAGAGAGTCTGATCTTAACTTAAAACTTTCAAAAATGCTTCAAAACAAACTTGAGTCGGCTGGTATAAATGTTGTTATGACAAGAACAACTGATGATAGTTTGGTTGAAGGCGCTGGAAAAAAGTGGAAGAAAAAAGATATGGAAAAACGAAAGGAACTTATCAAACAAATTCGTCCAAACATGGTTATTTCGATTCATCAAAATAGTTACACAAATCATTCACTTCGTGGAGCTCAAGTGTTTTATGACAAAACAAGTGACATAAGCAGACAAATAGCAGAGTCGATTCAAGAAGAATTTAAATCATCGCTTGACCACGGAAACAAATATGCTAGCCCAGGAGATTATTTTATGCTCAAATGCACTTATGCTCCATCTGTAATTGTTGAGTGCGGTTTTCTGTCTAATGAAGCCGAAGAAAAACTTTTGATTTCGCCAGAGTATCAAGAAAAAATTACAAACTGCATTTATATTGGGATTATAAAATTCCTTCAAACCCCAAACGGCAAAAATTAAGCGTGATACTGCAAAACTAAAAAGAAAACCACATCGTCATTTACGTCATTGTAAAATCCTTGTGGTTTTCTTTTTGTTTTTTGTCTGACGCTCAATTTTTGTTGTTTGGTTTGTGTGTTTGTAACAGGCTTGTGTGAAATTTCAAAATTCAAAAATTGTGAGAACTTCTTGCTTTAAAAACACAACAAACATATATTGTCTTGCAAATTATTAAACAAAATGATATAATTTCATTATGGAAAAAATGGAAGAATGTGGTTTGATTTCAAAAGATCAGGCGAAGCAAATGCAACCACTTGTGCTTGCAATGGTTGGGGATGGTGTTCAAACCCTTTTTGTTCGAAAATTTATTGCTCTAAAGTTTGGAGTGAAGGTTAACAAAATGAACAAAATGGTTTCATCGGTTGTTAGTGCTGGTGCACAATTTGAAACATTCAAAAAAATTGAGCCAAGTCTTTATGAAGATGAACAAGATATTGCAAGGCGTGCAAGAAACACACATATTCACACAAAGGCAAAAAACTTTTCATTCAATGAATACATTCATGCAACGGCACTTGAAGCATTGTTTGGGTATTTGTATTTGACTGGGCAAAATGAAAGGCTGAATGAGTTTTTGAATATTTCAGTTCAAAGTTTAACTGTTGAATAAAAAACGCAAAATATCAAAAAAATAATTAAAAAATAATGCAAAAATAGCAAAATATATAAAATTTTTGGAGAAAATTATGAAAATCGAAGGTAAAAATCCTGTTAAAGAACTTCTTAACACGGATGCAAATATAAGCAAAATTTCAATTTTGGATGGGAACAACGATGCTGATTTAAGACTTATTTACAAATTGGCACGTGAAAAACAAATTCGTGTTGAATGGGTTCCAAAGCCAGCGCTTGATCGCATGAGTGAAACAAAACATCATCAAGGCGTTATTGCAGAGCAAAGTGAATTTGAATATGCTGATCTTGAAGAAGTTTTGAAGAAAAAGCAAGCAGAAGGAAAAGAAATGTTTTTCATTTTGCTTGATGAAATTTTAGATCCACACAACTTGGGTTCAATTGTTAGAGTTGCAGAATGTGCAGGTCTTGACGGGGTTATCATTCCATCAAGAAGAAGTGCGGAAGTTAACGAAACAGTTATCAGAACAAGTGCAGGAGCAACAGCTTATGTTCCAATCATAAAGGTTCAAAATCTCAACAAAGCAATTGAAACACTCAAAAATGCTAATGTTTGGGTTTATGCACTTGATATGGACGGAACTGAAATGACAAAAACCAATCTCAAAGGAAATCTTGCACTTGTTGTTGGAAATGAAGGTGATGGTGTTCACGCATTAACCCGCAAACTTTGCGACGGAGTTGTTTCAATCCCAATGTTTGGAAAGGTTAATTCACTTAATGCAAGTGTAAGTGCAGGTGTTGCAATTTATGAAGCAATAAGACAAAGGAGAAATTAATTTGAAAGAAGTTAGCCCAAGCGATATTGTGCAAGTTGTGCAAAAATATTCAAGTTTCATTTCAAGTGTGTGTCACAGATATTACCTTGTTGGCGGAACCGATGAAGACTTGTTTCAAGAAGGTGTTATTGGTATACTTGAAGCTTGCAAAAGTTACAATGGTGAAAGCTTGTTTGATGACAAATTTGATTCGTTTGTGAAAATTTGCATAAAACGTCAAATTATTGATGCAATACGTTCATCAAATGCTCAAAAAAACAAAGCACTCAATGAATCGGTGAGTATTGTTGGCCATGATGCAAATGGTGATGAAATTTCAAAACTTGAAATTATTCCAGACAGAACAACATCAAATGACCCGCTTGATATTTTTATCAGTAAAGAAAAATTCAATGAAAGGATTGAGCGTTGCAAAGAAAAGTTAAGTGATTATGAACTTGAAGTTTTGAAACATTATCTTGGTGGATAAAAGCAATCAGAGATTGCAAAAAACTTAAACAAGGATGTTAAGT
>CAKVMF010000074.1 GCA_934771675.1 uncultured Clostridia bacterium | reverse complement strand
GCACCAGAGAAATAGGCATTCGTATGGCTATTGGCGCAAAACGTTGGGATATTCGCTTGCAGTTTTTAATGGAAGCACTGATTTTGTCTTTAATCGGCGGTTTAATTGGAGTTATGTTCGGCATTGCCGGAGTTTATATTTTACCGAAACTAACTTCGATTTCGGCTGAATTAGCGGCGTTTTATGTAGTGCTTCCTTTCAGTTTTTCCGGCATTGTCGGTTTGCTGTTTGGCTTTTTTCCTGCATATAAAGCCTCACTTCTCAACCCTATAAACGCCCTGCGTTATGAATAATATTTAAGTGTATGATATTACATTTATAGTGGATATTAAATAAATTATCTGCTATGATATAAAAAAACTAAAGATAGAGATGTATAGTGCAGAGTAATTTTAGATTTATAGATTTATTTGCTGGTATTGGAGGTATAAGACTTGGTTTTGAGGCTCTAGGTGGATCTTGCGTATTTTCATCTGAATTTGATGAAGATGCTTGTGCTACATATAAAGCTAATTTTGGGGAACACCCGTCTGGAGATATTACAAAGATAAAAACCAGTGAAATACCTGATTTTGATATACTACTAGGTGGATTTCCGTGCCAATCATTTTCTATCATCGGTAAAAAAGAAGGATTTGCAAATGAAACTTCCGGAACTCTTTTCTTTGAAATTGAAAGAATTTTAAGAGAAAAACATCCTAAAGCTTTTATGTTGGAAAACGTTAAAAATCTTTTATCTCACGATAGAGGAAATACTTTTAGAATTATAAAAGAGCATCTTCAAAATTTAGGTTACAATGTTTATGCACAAGTATTAAATGCTTTAGATTTTGGAGTTCCACAAAACAGAGAACGTATAATTATTGTTGGATTTTTTGAAAATGTTGATTTTCATTTTCCTACACCAGTTTCTATAGAAAAACGTAAATCATTAAAAGACATACTAGAACAAAATGTTGATAAAAAGTATTATGTCAATGCAAAAATAAAAAAATCCAGATTAGAAAGAATAAAAGACAAAAACTATCCTAAACCCTATATATCTCACGAGAATATATCCGGATCCATTACACCTCACCCTTATTCATCAGCCCTAAGAGCTGGAGCTTCTGCAAACTATATACTTATAAATGATGAAAGACGCCCAACAGAAAGAGAAATGTTGCGTATACAGGGATTTCCAGATAGTTTTAAAATAGTTCTACCCTACAGCAAAATAAAAAAACAATGTGGTAATTCTGTTGCTGTTCCCGTAATTAAAGCTGTTGCTACAGAAATGATAAAAGCATTAACATCACCTCATAAGCGTATACATAAAAACAAATCTAATATACTAAAGCAAGGAATCCTACTATGACCATTTTCAAAGAAGCTAAAAACGCATTAGATTTAATATTGAGCAAGTCAAGAGTTCATTTTTATAAACCCATTCAAATCGCTGAAATTTTATATCATGACCGTATTAATAATGATATAGATTTACTCAAATTAGAAGACTATAGAAATAGAAGCAAAAAATGGCGTGATGATATCTGTATTGAATTATTAGGAAGAGTATGTACTAGTAGTGCAAAATTCCAAGATAATCTATTTGAAAATAATGCCCTTCCTCCTAAATATATAAATGCTTTAGGAATAAAAAATAAGAACACTGGTGGAGCTATTGAGGCTTATATATACAAAAAATTTATAGATAAACACAACCAATTATCAACTGCATTACATTATTGCATTAATTCAACTATTAATACATTTGAGGTAAAACACTTAATTGATTCATTTTGGAAAGAAGCTGGACTTAAACGAAGTTTAGATAAAGTCTATGAAATTATAGTTTATGCACTATTTGCAACATTGGTAGATATACTAAAATTAAAAGTTGAGGTGTCTATTGAAAAAAATAACTTTGATCTACTAACCGAATTTTCTGATTTTACTCGAAAAGTTATGTGTTTAGACTTTAAAAACCCACAATATATCCAAGATGCAAAAGTTTATCGCGTTGGTGTAACCAATGCTGCTGATAGGGGTTTAGATATGTATTCTAATTGGGGGCCTGCAATTCAGATAAAACATCTTAGTTTAGATATTGAATTAGCAGAAAATATTGTAAATAATGTATCCTCAGATAGAATAGTAATCGTGTGTAAAAATGCTGAGAAAGACATTATTTTATCACTTTTAACACAAATTGGATGGAAAAGCAAAATTCAAAGTATTATAACAGAAGATGATCTCATTAAATGGTATGAAAAAGCACTAAGAGGTAAATACTCTGAAATTGCCGGAGAAAAATTATTAAATTGTTTAAGAAATGAAATTATAAAAGAATTTCCACCTATTAATAATATACCAGATGTTATTAAAAATCGCCATTATGATAAACTTTCTACAGATATAATATAATCAATATTTTATCAAAAAGCTGTCGGTTGACAGCTTTTTTTTCTTAAAGTTCGGAAATAATGTTTTTTAGTTGCGGCAACGTATTGGCATCAAAGGCTGAAAAATAATCATCAGGTTCTTTATCCAGCATTTGGCATAATTCAGCCATTGTAAGCAAATTGTCAAAATCATCTGACCATTCAGGTTCGGCTTGTCCTGAATGTTCCCGCAACGCCGACAAAATTATTTGTCGTCTTACCTGCTCCAATTCTATTTTAATTTCATCTACCATCTGATTTCTAATTTCAGAATTATTATCTAAATCAGAAAACAATTCTTCTAAAGTATAATTATAATTCAGAGCGGCGTTTTTTATTTGATTGATTTCCGATTGATACCTTTTTACAAATTTCTGTGAAAACTCATTCATCGTATATCCACTGTCAGCACAAGCTTGCGGATATCCGTTAATTTGCCGATAAAGTATGCTGACAGCCAAACTTGTTTGAAGTTTTTTATCAGTTTTTTCCGTATTTTCAACTTGGTTATAACTTATAACCAAGCCTAACGCAAAAACAGAAATCAAACCAAGTATAAACCAAAATCGTTTATTAATTTTCTTAGCTGTCGGAGTCGTCTTATCATTTTCAATCATTGAAATTCTCCTTACTTATTATATTGGTAACAAAATATCAAAAGAGTGTCAACCATCAAATATTTATTGGCAAAAATATATTTTCGGCTAAAATAGATACATAAAAACTGATTTACCACAAACCTCAGGACCTCGCATTATAAAAAAATCCAACTTCATCTTTATTTTTGAATCTAATACGTTAAATTAATTAGATATTTTTACTCTTCCAAATTTCTCTATCGGTGAGTTCCTTTACTTTCACATAATATCTGGTTAATTCATCATAATCTATGTTCCAATAGTCGAACTCAACTTCTTTTATTTTAGAAATATATTCTTCTGATTTTTTTGAATTTACGGCCGCTTTAATAATCATCTTATTAAGAAGAATGTTAAATCTGTTCTGATTATCATAAATATGATTCCGCCCTTTATATATGTAGATATAATCAGCTTTTTGAGAAGAAATAATTTGATTTAAATTTATATTTCTAAAATTAAAAACATCATCAATTACTACAACATTACCAAAACCAAACCAATAATAACCTACTGGTTGACAATAAATACATCCATTACCGAGATTTAAGACTTTATTTTGCGGTTGAATCGAATATTTAATATATTCAAACAATTCAGTAGAATACTGACTACTATTTTTCAGTAACCCGCTAGCAGAAAAAAATAATATCGCTGCATATATTACATACAACATATACGATTTAAATGAAACCAACTTTTGCAGACAATATCCCATTGTTACCGCACAAAACAACAAACACGGAACATAATAATGTGAATATGGAGCAAAATTAATTAACGAAATCACCTGTCCAAACACAATTACGGCTAAAAATATATATTTATCATCTTTAGGACATAATCTGATAAAAACAAGAAATGATATAAAAAGCCAAACATCAAAATTGTTGGTATAATAGTTAACATTACCATAATATTTTATAAGCTGTAAATTAAATGGATAATTATAGAAACAATATTCTTTCCAAGAATCCGTAACATATAAATAAATTGCAAACACCAATAATGGAATTAGAGCAACTGAGCCGGCAATCAAACAATCTTTAAATTTTAAGCTTTTCTTATATAGCAAATATAAACTACCTAAACCGAAACAAAAGATAAAAAATAAACTTTTTTGTAAAAATAAAAAAGAAAAGCTTATCATTACATAAGAAACAATTAAATCTTTACGACGTTTACTATCCAGATAATTATACAAATAATTCAAGCTCAGAAGTTGGCACATCAACATAAAGATATCCGGTCGTATATCAATAATAACAGTTCCGAGAGGAAGAAGCATTATATACAGCATAGTATATAATGCTATTTGCTTATTAGCCAAATGCTTGGAAATAATATGGTATAATATCAGAAAACACGAAAAATATCCTAAAACAGCAATTATTCTACATATATAGACTACAGAAAAATTATATTCTAAGAACTTAACTATTGGAGCCAAAAGATACCATATTAAAGGATTGTGATGTTCAAAAAAATCTCTATAGGGTATTTTGCCTATACTAACCAACCACGAAGCCTGAATATGCTCTAAAGAATCAATTAAATAAGATAACGTATAAAAACAATTTAAAATGACAAAACAAAAAAATATTGAAAATATACACACTAAAAGTATGTTATCCCTATTAACCTTATTAATTAAAGATGTTTTGCGTATATTTTCAATCATTACATCTCTCCCGATTGTAAATTAAGACAATTATATTTACTTACGAGATTAATGCAAGTTTCTTTTTTCTGATATTCAATAAATTATAAATTTTGTTGACAGCGATTTAAAATTATCTTGCCCAATAAGCGTAAAGAGTGTAACACGCGGCCAAGCCAACCAAAATATATATAATTGTAACTAATATCGGTGCAAAGCCAAAAATTAATTCAACTAAATTAAGCTTGGTAATTCCAATCAATCCCCAGTTAATTCCGCCGATTATCGTTAAAATAAGAGCTATTTTATCTATCATTTTACTTCTCCTTAAAAAACATAAGCAATTATTAAATATGTTCAGTTTGGCAAATTTAAACGATATTTCATTTAAAAAAGCCTATTTTTTTCAAGGATTATATAATATCAGTCCGCTATCATAATTTTAGAAGCATAGCGGTTACGATAATTAACTGCATAAACTCTGGCTACTTCATTCATAATTTTATTTTCATAAGCAAGCTTAAAGTCTTCATCAGCCGACACTTCCAAAATTTGCTCTGTCGGATTATAGGCCAAACTCAAGCC
>CAKVMF010000073.1 GCA_934771675.1 uncultured Clostridia bacterium | reverse complement strand
CAAACATCATATCCAAGCCACATTCCACCCATGTTTATAAGAAGTCCAATAACTGACAACACTGCAAAAAGAACAACTCCTTTCACGGTTTTTGAATTTCCTTTATCTTCATAAACAAAGATAACTGACAGCAAATAGTTAAACACCAGTGAAACAACAAACCCCGCGCCAGTGCCAACAACAGTTGCAATTGTGCTAGGATTTCCAACTTTTCCTACCCAAACATTGTAAAACTTTGGATATAAGCTCGGATTGAACAAATACAGTATCACACCCATAACAAGCATATCAATAAGAGTTGCAAGTCCACCAACAATAACAAATCTAACAATCTCACAAAGCCTTTTGTGACTTTTTTCAAACTCTTTTATCTTGCCCCAAAAAGAAAGTTTTGTTTCACCTGAAACATTTTGCTTGCCTGAATTTTCAGATACTTCTTCTTGTTTTTCATTTTCAATTACTTCGTCTTTTTCTTTTGAAACGTTTCCCATAATTCACCTTACGTTTCAAGTATACAAGTCTTTTCTTTATATAGTCAACAAAAAAAGGAGCATTGCTGCCCCTTTATCAAATTTGTTAGTCTTCATTTTTTGACTTTTTATCTCTGTAATCTGCAACCGCATCACGAACAGCAAGAACAACTGCTTGAGCAAGATACATTTTGTTTTCAGGAATTTCACCTGCAACTTGCAAAAGAGCATTTGTGTCAAATTTTTCGCATGCTGAAACAGATTTTCCAATCATCATGTTTGTTGCGATGCTTGTCATTGCAATAGCAACAACACCGCCATAAGTTTGAAATTGTGCTTCAACAACTTTTTCATCTTCAACTTTAATATAAATTTTTATAATCTCACTGCCAACATCTGAAACGATTTTTCCAACGCCGCTAGCTCCTTTGATTACGCCATAATTTGTAGGATTATAAAATTCTTCCATTATTTTTTCTGAATACATATTATAATTCCACCTTATTTTTATAGATTCTTATAGCAGAAACACTTCTGAGTTTCTTAACAATTTTTCTTAAAGTTTCAACAACTTCATCAACTTCTTCACGTGTGATTTCAGCACCAAATGTAAATCTTACTGTTGATCTAATTGTTTCCATATCTTTGCCCATTGCAACCAAAACATGTGATGGAGCATTTGAGCCAGATTCACAAGCAGAACCCATTGATGCACAAATTCCTTCACGATCAAGCATCATAACGATAGCTTCAGCTTCTGCACCTTCAAATGAAATTGAACAGTTGTTTGCAAGTCTTTGAGTTGGATGTCCATTAAGTGAAATGTTGTGAATTGCTTCACTAACTTTCTTTTGGAAATATTTTCTAATAACACGAACATCACGGACTTTGTCTTCAAGATTTGTTGTTGCGTTTTCAATTGCAACACCAAAACCCGCACATGCTGGAACGTTAACAGTTCCTGCTCTCATGCCACGTTCTTGTTTTCCACCAGCCATGAATCTGTCAATCTTTGTTCCTTTTTTGATATATAATGCACCAACTCCCTTTGGTCCATAGAATTTGTGTGCTGAAATAGAGAGAGCATCAACACCAAGTTCCTTTACGTTAATATTTATTGATCCAATTGCTTGAACAGCATCAGTGTGGAAATAAACATCATTTTGTTTTGCAAGTTCTGCAATAGCTCTGATTGGTTGAAGTGAACCAACTTCATTGTTTGCTGTCATGATTGAAATAAGTATTGTGTCAGGTCCGATTGCCTTTATGATTGAAGCATAATCAACAACACCATTTTCATCAACTGGAACATATGTTACTTTGAACCCTTCTTTTTCAAGTTCTTTGCAAGACTCCAAAATTGAAGCATGTTCAATTGCAGAAGTAATGATATGATTACCCTTGTTTCTGTTTGCTCTTGCAATACCTTTGATTGCCCAGTTGTTTGATTCAGTTCCACCAGATGTAAAGTAAATTTCATTTGGGTCTGCACCAATTGCCTTTGCAACCTTTTCACGTGCAACTTCAAGTTCTGCATCTGCTTCTCTTCCAAGAGAATAAAGGCTTGAGTTGTTGCCTTGATATTTTGCAAAGCATTCAAGCATCTTTTTGTAAACATCTGCAGAGATTGGTGTGGTTGAAGCATAGTCTAAATATATTCTTTTTCCTTCCATTTTTATCTCCTTTTGATAGTTTATATTTTATAACAAATTCAACCAAAAATCAATACCTAGTTTAATATTTTTCGCAAAATTTTCAAAAAACGCACCTTTTTTATACTTAAAATCAGCATTTTTGTTAAAATTATTGCGATTTTTATAAAAAACAAAAAACACTCCATTTTTTTGGAGTGTTTTTGTTTGACGCAATTTAGTCTTTTGCACCTTTGATTGTGTTGTTCATAAATCTTTCAAAAACATCAAATTCTTGATAGCCTGTTGTTCTTCCGATCTCTTTTCCGTTTTTGATAATAACAATTGTTGGAACAGCTTCAATGTTGAACTTTTGGGCCAAATCTTCTGCGCTGTCAATATCAATTTGATAAAAAGAATATTTACCCTTGTATTTTTCAGAGATATCTTCCAAAACTGGAGCCATCATTCTGCATGGTCCACACCATGTTGCTGAAAAGTCACAAACGCAAATTTGATTACTTTCCAAAATATCTTCAAACTCTTCCATATCCATGATTCCCGCATTGAGCATAAATTATTTCCTCCTTAACTTTATAAATAAATTTTGCACAAATATTACAAAATGTATTTACTCAAATCAAATTTCTTGCAAATATTTGAAAGATGCTCATCAACATAAGTTTTGTCAATTTTAACGGTTATTGTTGGATGATCACCTGTTGCATTAAATGAAATATCTTCAAGCAAACTTTCCATAATTGAATGAAGACGTCTTGCACCAATATTTTCATTTGTTTCGTTTGCAAGAACTGCAATTCTTGAAATCTCTTCAATGCCATCTTTTTCAAATTCAAGTTTAATGTTATCAACACCAAGCAAGCTTGTGTATTGCAAAATAAGTGAGTTTTCTGTGTCAGACAAAATTCTAACAAAATCATCATAAGTGATGTTTGAAAGTTGAACTGTTGTTGGAAAACGTCCTTGAAGTTCTGGTATCAAATCTTCAATCTTTGACATATGGAATGCACCAGCAGCAATAAACAAAATAAAGTCTGTTCTAATTGCACCATATTTTGTTGAAACAGTTGAACCTTCAACAATAGGAAGCAAATCTCTTTGAACGCCTTCTCTTGAAACATCTGGTCCATTTGAACCTGCACCAGCTTTTCCAGTAATCTTGTCAATTTCATCAATAAACACAATACCATCCTGTTCTGCCCTTCTAACAGCTTCAGCTGAAACATTGTCCATATCAATAAGTTTTTCACTTTCTTCATTCAAAAAGATGTGCTGTGCATCAACAACTGCAAGTCTTTTCTTTTTTGTTTTCTTTGGCAAGATTCCGCCAAGCATTTCACCGATGTTGAGTTCCATACCCATTCCGCCACCAAGCATTTGCATTGGATTGTTATCTTCTTGAACTTCAACTTCAACGATTTCATTATTAATTCTGTGTTCTTTCAAATCTTCCAAGATATGTGATCGCAAAACTTCTTCAGCCATATCTGGATGTTTTTGACGATATTTTGGCAAAAGTGCAGCAATAAGTCTTTCATTTGTTGCATTTTCAGCTTTTTCACGAACTTCATCAAATCTTTCTTTTTTAACAAGTCTAACTGATGCTTCAACCAAATCACGAATGATTGATTCAACATCTCTTCCAACATATCCAACTTCAGTGAACTTTGTTGCTTCAACTTTAACAAATGGAGCTTTCACAAGTTTTGCCAAACGTCTTGCAATTTCAGTTTTACCAACACCGGTTGGACCTTGCATAATGATATTTTTCGGAGTGATTTCTTCTCTAATATCTGCTGGAAGTTTGCTTCTTCTGTATCTATTTCGAAGTGCAATAGCAACAGCCTTTTTTGCTTCATCTTGACCAATTATATATTTGTCAAGTTCATTAACAATTTGTTTTGGGGATAATTCAATAGACATCTTACACCTCCTCAATTGTGATGTGGTCATTTGTATAAACGCAAATTTCACCAGCAATCTTCATTGCTTTTTCTGCAATTTCTCTTGCTGAAAGGTTTGTATTTTCCAAAAGAGCCTTGCCTGCTGAAAGTGCATAGTTTCCACCAGAACCAATAGCGCACACGCCACCTTCTGGTTCAAAAACATCACCATTTCCTGAAATAATCAAAAGTTGATTTTTGTCAGCAGCAATCATCATTGCATCAAGTTGACGAATACCCTTGTCACTTCTCCAAAGAAGAGCAAGTTCAACGGCTGCTCTTTCCAAGTTTCCAGAATATTTTTCAAGCATCTTTTCAAAGTGCTCGCTCAAATTGAACGCATCTGCTGTTGAGCCAGCAAATCCAATAACAACCTTATCATTAAATATTCTTCTAACTTTTCTTGCGTTACCTTTAAAAATTGTATGTTCACCTGCAGTAACTTGTCCATCACCAGCAAGAACAATCTTTCCATCTTTTTTAACGCCAATAATTGTTGTTCCCTTAAAATCTAACATAGTTTCTCCTTAAACTTTTTTATATCACAAATAGCACGATTTGAATATGCCTGTTTTTTCAACGCCTTATCTTTAATCTTTTCTTCAAGTGGTGGGAGTATTCCAAAATTTGCATTCATTGGCTGGAAACTTTCAGCACTTGCACTTGTGATATATCTAGTTATAGCTCCCATTATAGTGGTTTCTGGAATAAAATCAAGATTTTTCCCAAGTATTTTGTTTGCCAAATACATTCCTGCAATAAGTCCACTCATGGTGCTTTCCATATAACCCTCAACCCCAGCAAGTTGCCCAGCAATATAAAGATTATCAATATTTTTCACACTAAAGTCACGGTTCAAAAACTTTGGTGCACAGATAAAACTGTTTCTGTGCATAACGCCATATTTTACAAATTCCGCATCTTTAAGTGCTGGAATCATTGAAAATACTCGTTTCTGTTCGCCCCACTTTAAATTCGTTTGAAATCCAACTATATTATATAGATTGTTATTCAAACTTTCCTTTCGAAGTTGAACAACCGCAAAAGGTTTTGTTCCGTCATCAAGCCTTAATCCAACTGGACGAAGTGGCCCGTAACGAAGTGTATCCTCACCCCTTGAAGCCATAACTTCAACAGGCATACAGCCTTCAAAAATTTCTCTTTTTTCAAACTCATGAAGTTCAACCTTTTCAGCTGAAACAAGTTCACGAACAAATGCGTAATATTCATCTTTGTTCATTGGACAGTTTATATA
>CAKVMF010000072.1 GCA_934771675.1 uncultured Clostridia bacterium | reverse complement strand
TATGCTGAAAGAAATGCAGATAATTTTGACATATATTCAATCATGTATTGCAAAGGTCATGTTTTAAACGACAATCTTTCACTTAGTTATAATTATGATGATGAAGATTTTTTAAGACTTGCAAGCAAGGTGTTTATGCCACTTGTTTCAAAAGGATTTAGAAAAATAGATACAAAAGAAGCTGGTGAAAATCTTAGAAAGATGGTTGTGTTTGCACATAGTGCTGGTGCACTTGTTATGGACAACACAGTTTCTTCATTCAAGGAGCTTTGTAGATATGTTGGTTATTCAAAGAGGGAAATCGACTATTTGCTTGGCAATATTTCGTTTATGGCATATTCACCATACAGTGTGGTTCACAGCCCAGTATCTGCAATTTATGTTACTCCAATCAATGATTCGCTCAGCAGTTGGATGCGAACATATATTCTCAAAAACAACCTTGATCCTTGGAGTGTTGATTTTGCGGATGTTGAATACAAAAAAGATGAACTTAATGAAATTTTAAAAAGACAAGATTTTATTTCATATATTGGAAAAGTTGGAAATTCAAAATTTTTAAATATAACAACAGCGCCACTTCGAAAAGATGGTGGGGAAGATCACAACTTTTTGGGTGTTTTGAGAGCTGATGATGGAAGGTTTCCATACTCAAGCGAAACTGGAAAAAATATGAGCGAGCTTATGCAGGTTTGCTTGCGTTCTATTTTAAAAAAGTCAAAAGAAGAAAATAACATGATTTCAAACAATGACTTTTTGGAAGTGTTGCAAGACTTTTTGAAAACTTATAACAAAAGACAAATTGAACGCCGTGAACTTAACAAGATTGTTAAAGAAATAAAAAATGAAGTGTTTATAAGATTTTTGAAAGAGTATATCAAAAATTCTATCATGAAGATTGTTGAAGAAGAAAACAAGAAAGCAAAAGATAAAGATAAAGGAATTGAAAAATAAAATGTTCGAAATAGGAAAAGTCGGGTTAATCGTTGGCGAGGAAGAAAATGTTAACGGCAACAAGATTGATGTTATCAAAAGGGTGAGCGGTTACGGAAAAGATTTCTACACCGAGATTGTGCGTGCTGACGGATTGCAGGATGTTTGCGGTTTAAACGAAACCAGTTTTGCATGCAAAAATAATGATAAAATTCAAATTGTTGCATTTGGCGGAAACCGATGCACAACTGATGAAAATGTTTTGAAGTTAAAAGAAGTTGTAAAAACAATCTTCAGTCAAAGGGTTTTGAAATCTCAAGTTCCAAACCCAAAAATAAATGTTACAACTGTCGGTTATCAATCAAGTCCACTTTTAAATGATGGTGATATGGTTCGTAGAGAATATGTTGAACCATTAAGAGAATTTACAAAACGTATCTTTAATATTGATGGAACAATTGATGATATAAAAAACAGAGCATCAAATACAATTTTATTTTCACATTGTGTTGGTGGTGAGTGTTTGAATATGGTTATTGATTCACTTGAAAATGCACTTTATGCGAAGGGTGCGTCAAGAGAAGATGTTGATGAAGTATTAAATTCACTTATAGCAATCAATTATGCAAATTATCTTCCTGATTGGGGAGAATCATGCTCAAAAATTCCATGCGTAAACTTGTTTCAGGCTCATGATATGCAAAATGATGGTGCAAAGTTTATGAATATGAATGATGTTTACAAATCTGACAAAAAGAAATTGGAAGGTATAAAAAAGAGATGTCGTGATTATGATGGCTTGCCAATGGTTAGAGAACTTAGCCGCTGGAATGGTATGATAATCTGGACAAATGAAAATCAAAAGACTTTAAACATCACACTTGATCGCTTAAAGAGAACAAACTCACATTGTCATAGTCCATCTGATTTGATTTATGATGACAACCACACAGAAGTTTTGCATAACTTTTTGTCAGTTTTCAAAACTTGGGTTGATGAAGTTATGAGCGGAAAGCATGGAAGTGAAACAAAGGTTGCAGTTTTAAAACACAAACTTGAATCAAACGGACTTGGGCTTAGAAAACAAGAAGGTCTTGAAATGTAATAGCAGGATATTCCTGCTATTTTTTTATTTTTAAATTTTTCCTTTTGTTTCTAAAATTTTGGTGACGGGGGTGGTGGTGAATTAAACAATACATATGGTTTTGCGAGTTCAAAAATTATCGCAAATTAGCCTTAAAAAATAATTTCATATTTTTGAAAAAAGATCTTGACACGTAGCCGTGTGTGTAGTAGAATAGTGATGTTACATTTATGAGGGTGGGGTCACTATGGGTTTTTGAACCCAAGATTCCACAAAAAAATATTAGGAAAGTGCACAAGATTTCATTTGTTGTAACTCTAACATATTTTTTTTGCTCATACGGGTTGATGCTAGAGGTTACTTTGATTAGCCCAAGAAAGATAACTTTAGCGGACAATAGTCTGAGCGTATGACTCAGGCGACGGGAGAGTCTGTCAGCCAAAGCTGAGTAACACAGTGACAGACGATATCGGTAAATCTTAACTTGGAGGAAAATAATGGCAATTCAAAAAATGAGAATTAAATTAAAGGCATATGATCACAACCTTGTTGACCAAAGTGCAGCAAGAATTGTTGAGACTGTTAAAAAGTCTGGTGCTAAATATTCTGGCCCAATTCCTATGCCAACAGAAAAAGAAGTTGTAACAATACTTCGTGCAGTTCACAAATACAAAGATAGTCGTGAACAATTTGAAATGAGAACATACAAAAGGTTGATTGATATCTACAACCCATCTGCAAAAACAGTCGATTCACTTATGAAAATCGAACTCCCTGCAGGTGTTGATATCAAAATAAAATTATAAGGTCGCAGGAGGATAAATCGGTATGTCACAAATCTTCACTGATACTGGTGTTGTTATCCCTGTGACTGTTGTTGAAGCTGGTCCTTGTTTCGTATCACAAATAAAAACAGAATCTGTAGATGGCTATAATGCAGTTCAACTTGCTTTTATGGATACAAAAGAGAGCAGACTTACAAAGGCTGAAGCTGGACACCTTAAAAAAGCAAATATCCCAGCAAAAAAATATTTGAAAGAATTTAAAATTTCTGCTGAAGGTTTAAACCTTGGTTCAGAAATCAAATGTGATGTTTTCACAGCAGGCGAAAAAGTTGACGTTTCAGGATTCTCTAAAGGACATGGTTTCTCTGGAAACATCCAAAGATGGAACGCTCAAAGACAAAGAATGACACATGGTGCTGGTCCTATTCATAGATCACCTGGTGCACTTGCTGCAAACTCAACACCTTCAAAGGTTTTCAAAAACCACAAACTTCCTGGTGATTGGGGATATGAAAAAGTTACAATCCAAAATCTTGAAATTGCAAAAGTCGATGCAGAAAGAAACCTTATTTTAATCAAAGGTGCAATTCCTGGTGCTAAAGGCGCAGTTGTTTCAATTTGCACTGCTGTTAAAGCCTAGGTTTGGGGGTAAAGTATTATGCAGACAAAAGTTTATAATTTAGAAGGACAAGAAGTTGGCAAAGTTACTGTTGCTGATGAAGTTTTCAAAGCTCCTTTCAATGAAGCACTTATTCATCAAGCAGTTGTTGCTTATCTTGCAAATCAAAGACAAGGCACAAAGAGCACCTTAACCAGAGCTGAAGTTGCTGGTGGTGGAAGAAAGCCTTGGCGTCAAAAGGGAACAGGAAGAGCTAGACAAGGTTCTATCCGTTCTCCACAATGGATTCACGGTGGTGTTGTTTTTGCACCAAAACCAAGAGATTTCGAAAAGAAACTCACAGCACAAATGAGAAAAGGTGCTTTTGTTAGTGCTCTTTCACAAATGATGGCTGAAAATTGCATCAAAGTTGTTGATAACATGGATATTGAAGCTAAAACAAAATCTGCTGTTAAAGTTCTTGAAAATTTGAAACTTTCAAGAAGAGTAACTGTTGTTACTGATGGAGTTAACCAAAACGCACTTCGTGCTTTTGCAAACCTTCCTGAAGTTGAAGTTACAACCGCTGATATTTTGAACACTTATGACCTTGTTGTTTCTGACAGCGTTATCGTAACAAAAGATGCTCTCAAGAAAATCGAGGAGGCACATAAATAATGTTAGCTCAAGATATTATTATTAAACCTATCCTTACAGAAAAAAGTTACGCTGATATTGCAAACAAGAAATATTATTTTAAGGTTGCAAAAAAGGCAACAAAAACTCAAATCAAAAAAGCAGTTGAGGATATTTTTAAAGTTAAAGTTCAAAGTGTTAACACACTTAATGTTTACGGAAAAATTAAAAGACAAGGAAGAACTGAAGGTCTTACTGGAAACTACAAGAAAGCAATTGTTCAACTTTCAAGCGACAGCAAGTCTATTGAATTCTTCGACAGCTTGTCATAATAGGTAAAGGAGAAAAAATATGGCAATTAAGAAAGCGAATCCTACAAGTAGCGGTCGAAGATTCCGTGCAGTTGCTTCTTTTGAAGAAATCACAACAACCACTCCTGAAAAATCTCTTCTTCAATCAAAGAAGAAAACTGGTGGTAGAAACAGTTACGGAAGAATTACCGTTAGACACATTGGTGGCGGAAATCGTCAAAAATATCGTCTTATCGATTTCAAGAGAGATAAAGACAATATTCCTGCAAAAGTTGTTTCAATTGAATATGATCCAAACAGATCAGCATACATTGCTCTTTTGAATTATGCTGATGGTGAAAAGAGATACATCTTGGCTCCTGTTGGTCTTGCAGTTGGTGACACTGTTGAAAGTGGTGAAAATGCTGAAATCAAAGCAGGAAACACACTTCCATTCACAAAAATTCCTGTAGGTTCAGTTGTTCACAATGTTGAATTTACTGCAGGAAAGGGTGGAAAAATCGCAAGAAGTGCTGGTATCAGTGCTCAATTCATGGCTCTTGATGCTGGTTATGCAATTTTGAGAATGCCTTCTGGCGAAATGAGAAAAGTTTCTGAAGACTGCCGTGCAACAATCGGTCAAGTTGGAAACATTGAACATGAAATCACATCAATCGGAAAAGCTGGTGCAAAAAGACACATGGGCATCAGACCAACCGTTCGTGGTTCTGCTATGAACCCTGTAGATCACCCACATGGTGGTGGTGAAGGTAAAGCTCCTGTTGGACACGCTGGTCCAATGACTCCATGGGGCAAACCTGCTCTTGGTTACAAGACTAGAAAGAAAAAGAACCGCACAAATAAATTTATCGTTAAACGAATCAATTAGGAGACAAAGAGATGAGTAGATCAGTTAAAAAAGGCCCATTTGTTGAAGAGAGCCTTATGAAAAAAATTGAAACTATGAACGCATCTAACGAAAAGCATGTTGTTAAAACTTGGTCAAGATCTTCTACAATCGTTCCAGAAATGGTTGGACACACAATTGGTGTTTATGATGGTAGAAAGCACATTCCAGTTTATGTAACTGCTGAGATGG
>CAKVMF010000071.1 GCA_934771675.1 uncultured Clostridia bacterium | reverse complement strand
ATTTCAAATGCAACAGTTGCAAAATACATGAACTCAAATGAGAAAGCTAAAGAACAATTACTTAACCTTGGTGCAAAAAATCTTACACTTTCACTTGATGCTGACACAGTCAATGCACGTGAAATTCAATCTGTAAATAACAACAATGTTTTGAAATCTCAAGTTGTTAACAATTTGTTCAATTCAAAATATTCAGATGACAAAATTAGAGCAATGATCAAGGATATGCTCAAATCTCAAAAAGAATTTGCTGGCAAGTCTGATGCTGAAATTGACAATTATATAAATAGCAACAAAACAACACTTAAAAATGAACTTGCAAACAACGAATTTGTTGATAATTCTGGAAAGATTAAAGCATCAAACGATCAAATTTCTGCTGCAATTGATAGATTGAAAACAAATGATAGTTTCAAACAAGATCTTTACAAAGAAACAACAAAAACTGTTTCTGGAAAGGGTATTATGTCTGAAGAAGATATGAATAAATTCTTCCAGTCAGTTAACAGAAAAACCCCAGTTGGTATTGTTGATAAAAACAATCCAGAATCTGTTCAAAACATCATGGATGCTTACGACAAATTCGCTGGTGGTGAAAAATTCGAAAGAATTGTATTTAAGATCACAAAACGTTTGCCAAAAGACAGCAATGTTTATCAAAACTGGAACAGCGGCATTCAAAAACGTATTCGTGAACTTAAAAACGAAGGTCTTTCAAAATCAGAACTTGATGCTCAAACAAAACAACTTCAATCAAAATTGATTTACACTGAAATGCCTGACTTTATGAAGAATAAGTCAACTGAAGAGCGCAATGCATTCAGACAGCAACAAACTTTGAACAAAGAAGAAGCATTCAAAACCAAAGACTTCAGCAAGGTTTACAAAACTGAAGCAAAAACATACCTTTCAAACAAAGAATCAGTTAAAAAGTTTGCAAAAGAAAAGGGTGTTGATTATGACGGAAGATTGGTTTTGAACAAAGAAAAGAATTCTGAAAGAAACAAAATTCAACACTTCAATGAACTTAGAGAAGTTGAAAACTTGGTTAACAGATTTAATGTTACCAAAAATAGTGGAAACTCTGAATTTAACTTTGGTGATAACTTCAAGCAATATGCAAACAATTTCTTAAATCAAAGAGAATTTGACAAAATGGCTAAATCTGCAAATCTTATGAGTGATGCATCATTTAGAAATTTGACGGATAAAAAAGCAATCAATCTTGAAATAGGTAGAAGAAAAGAAGCTTTTGAAAAGGCTCTTGATGAAAAACTCCATGTTGCTAGAGCAAAGGTTAACAAGGATAACAAAATTAAAGGAAAATCATATCTCGAAGAAAAGGGTGTTATTCCTGAAGAAGTTAGATACAAAAAGAGTTCTATTGGCTCTGAAAAATCAAAAATTAATGGCGATTTGTTAAGCCAATCAAAAACTTCTGCAAAATATGGCGTTGCTGGACAAAGCAAATACAAAGTTGCCGAACAAGAGAATATCAGACTTCAAAATATGATTAAATCATTTGATGAATTCAATAGAAAATATAAAGGTGACGGAACAAGTCAAGATTATGCAAACAAAGTTAAGCAAGAGTTTGGTGAAGAATTTTACAATAAATACGCATTTAAACGTTTTGGAAAACTTGAAAATAGCCCAATTCCTGTTCAACAAAGAGAACTTGCAAAACAGATGAATTCTGCTTTGAAACAAACTCAAAAACGTATGAGTTCGAGTGCAAACATAATTTCTGCACCAGAAGCTTCTGCTCAAGGATTTGTTGGAAAGAGAATGTCTAATGCAAAAACTACAACTGAACTTAAACTTGACAAAATGAGAGCGGATGATCTTTCAAAAGCACTCAAGCAAGTTGAAACAAACAAATCTACACTTTCAATGAATTCACTTTTAAATACTATCAAACCACAAATTGCTGAGGAATTTAAAAATAATTATAGAAAACAACTTGCAAATGCTAAAAATGAAGATGAACAAAAGAAATTGCTCGAAGATTATTTGAATAAGCAGAGAAACAAAGCTGAAAGAAAAGTTCATGACGATGGATTCTTGAAGTCAGACAAGTCTTCACTCACAAGACTTAGCGGAACACTTGTTAAGAAAGAAGATGTTCGAAGTGCTGTTCAATCAGGGACAAGACAATCAGTTGTTAACAACGTTTCATCTCCAATTCTTCAAAGACTTAACGACAACACAAAGGTTGCCGAAAGTGCATACGATCTTGCAAAAGACCGTTTGAAATCACTTATCGAACAACGTGACAAGCTTAAAGCAAATCCAAAAGCATCTAAAAAGGAAATTCAATCTTACAACGTTGCCATTGCTGATGCTAAAAAGCAAGTTGATAGATATCAAAAGACTGTTCAAGATATTCACGAAAAGAAAGCAGCATATCTTAAAGCTATTGCTGCTAGAGATGTTGCTGCAGCAAGAGCAGAAAACAGAGATCTCGGTGTTCGTTCAGACTACAGAGCAACTGATCACTACGTATTCCCAGCAAACAAGAAACCTACAATCAAAGATTTGTCACCAAAATCTTACCCTTACACAATTGATCCAAACTCAGCTGAAGGAAGATTTATCAACAAGACAATCAGAGACTTTATGTCATCATTTGATGCTCAACTTGAAAGAATGAGTAAGATCTTCGAAAAGAGAGATGAAGAACTCAAGAGACAATTCTATAATGCATCAAGAAAGATGAAGAATGACTTTGGAACAAGCTTCTACAACTTGAAGCAAATGCAAAAGACACTCAAGTCAAGAATTGATAGAATTGCTGAAAAATACGGAATGACAACTTCTGAACTTGAAAATCAAGTTAAGATTGGAAAACTCAAACTTACTGAAAATGAGCAGAAGGTTTTGGAATGCTCAAGAGCACTTCAAACCACAGACAAACAATTAAATGACAACTTGAAAGCACTCGGTGTTGACGTTAAAAACGTCAGAAAAAAAGATTAATAAAAATTATGTAAATTAATGCAATTTTTACCACTTTTTTGTGGTAAAAGTTGCAATTAATTTGCTAGTTTTTGGACTTTGTTATATACTATTATTATAGGAGAATTATATATGGAAGGAAGGCTCATCCCAAAGTCAACAAAAGTCAAAGCCCAGTTTTTTAAAGGCTTAAATTTTTCAGATATTTTTGTTGGATTGTTTGCACTGATTATTATTGCGCTTGCTATGACAAGTGCCTTTTCTATGATCGTTAGACTTGTAATTTCTGGTGTAACGCTCTTTGTAACAATTATTCTGTTTATGAGTTTTGAACCAGGGGTTAGACTTTACAAACAAGTTGGAGATTTGTTTAAATATTTCTTTGGTGTAAATTCATACAAACGTATGAAAGGTAATGGAAAAAAGAATATTAAAAACCTTTTGCCATATATTGGCATTCTTGAACAAGAATATGATGAAAAACGTCAAATTGGTATTGTTGACTACAAGGAATATTTTGGAGCGGCAATTGAAGTTAACAGTATTCAGTTCTATATGCTTTCAGAGTCAAGACAAAACACTTACATTGAAACACTTGAAAGTGCTATCAAAACTGTTGCCCCTGAAGATCTTGGTGCAATTTACAAATTTTCAAGGCCAATGGTTTTTGACAACTACATTGACAACGAATGCAAAAAAAGGGAAGAGATTTTGGATGGTGTTCGTAACGGAACAACAAACATAAACGAAGCCCGTCCACGTTTGGAAATCGCTGAAGCCCGTATTGCTAACCTTGAATCAATGAACGTTGACAGTGAATTTCCAGTTTACAAGGATCATATCTATTTGGCATTTTTCTGCTCAAATATTAAAAACTTAATTCAAGTTGTTAACTTTGTTTCAAGCACAATTGAAAGTGGATCTGGTGGTGCTATGGAACCAAAAATTTTGGATAGAAAGCAAACAGCCATTTTCCTTAAAAGTTTCTACACATCAAACTTTGATGAAAGAGATACAAAAAATCTTGATCCAAAAGAACTTATCGATTGGATATGCCCAGATAAAATTACATTTGGCTTAAACAGAATTGCCATTGATGGCAAACCATTCTCTCTCTTTGAACTTTCAGAATATCCACTTGCAGTTCCAAATGCTTGGGGAAGAACATTCTTTTCAGTTCCAGGGGCTAGAATTTGCGTTAAGTTTAAACCGGTTGAACAAAGCATTGCTGAAAAGCGTTTGGATAAAGCCATTATGGACGTTAGAATGCAACAAAGTGAAGGTAGCCACAAAGCTTCTTCATCACTTGAATTTCAAACTCACATTGACACTCTTACCACACTTCTTCAATATATCAAACAAGGTTCTGAAGTTTTGTGTGACACAAACATCTACATGATGGTTGAACAAGAACAAAAGAAAGCTTTTAGAACTCAAGTTATGAGAGCGGGCTTTAGAGCTTATGACTTGTTCTGTAAACAAAAAGAAGCATTCACAAACACAAACGTGTCAAGACGTATGACAATCAAAAAGTATGAAAGAGGTATCAACTCTTCATCACTTGCTGCAATTTTCCCATTTGTTTCTGATGCTATTCAAGATCCAAAGGGATTTTATGTTGGTATGAACAGTGAACCTGTATTTTTGGACTTTTTCCAAAGAGATAAGGAAAGAATCAACTCAAACATGGTTATCATGGGAAAATCTGGTTGCGGAAAATCATTCTGTACCAAATCACTTCTTGCAAACCTTGCAGCTGATAACAGTAAAATCTTTATTCTTGACCCTGAAAAAGAATATGATATCATTGCAAAAAACATGTATGGAAAAGTTATCGACGTAGGTTCTGCTAGGGAAGGTCGTATCAATCCACTTCAAGTTAATGCTTCACAGGATGATGAAGATAACCCAAGTGGTGGAAACGTTTCACTTGCCATGCACATGCAGTTCCTTGAAACATTTTTCGGAATGATTCTTGAAGGTATCACCATGGACGGCATGGAACTTTTGAATGGTGCACTTAAAGAGCTTTACAACAAGTTTGGTATTAACAATACAACACAAATTGAAAATGTTAAACCTGAACAGTTCCCAATCATGCAAGACCTTTACGATTACATTTGTGAACTTCATGACAATGCAACTGATGATTATAACCGCAATAACTACAAGATTTTAAAAATTTATTTGAATAAATTTGCTGAAGGTGGACGTAACGCCGTGCTTTGGAATGGCCCCTCAACAATTTCATCTGCCGAAAACTTTATCGTGTTCAACTTCCAATCATTGCTTGCAAACAACGCTGGTGCGGTCGCAAATGCACAAATGCTTCTTATCATGAGATGGCTTAACAATGAAGTTATCAACAACAAGGACTACAACGCAAGATATCACACAAACAGAAAAATTATTGTTGTTATCGATGAAGCCCACGTATTCATTGATCCAAAACAAACAATTGCGCTTGACTTCATGCAGCAGATGGC
>CAKVMF010000070.1 GCA_934771675.1 uncultured Clostridia bacterium | reverse complement strand
GTTAAGGCGGATGCCTATGGTTTGGGTTCAAAAACTGTGTGTTGTTTTCTTGATCACATGGTTGATTATTTTGCTGTTTCATCAGCTGAAGAATTTTTTGAAATAAACAAAATTGTTTCAAAGCCAATTTTGATTTTAGATCCTATCTATAATAAAGGAAACTTAAAAAGGCTAATATCAGCTGGCGCAGAATTTTCAATTTCAAATAATGAAAGTTTTGATAAGTTAAAAGAAATAGTTATTGAAACAGAACAAACCGCAAAGGTCCATATTGCATTAAACACTGGTATGAATAGGTTTGGTTTTAAGGATGAAGAATCTATTAAAAGTATTTTGAGTAAAATAAAAAAATCGCAAAAAATATGTATTTTGGGTGTATTTTCACATTATTTCGAAGCAAAAACCGAAAAATATGCAAATTTTCAATACGATAAATTTTTGAGTTTCAAAAATCTTTTTGCTGGTGGTTGCAACGAAAATCTTATTTTTCACTTGGCAAGTTCTGATGGTCTGATGTTTAAAAATGGGTTTGATATGGTTCGCACGGGAATGATTATGTTTGATGATAAAAGTTATCAAACGATAACTCTGAAATCAAAAATTATTGAAATTCAAAATTTAAATGCAGGTGAAACGGCGGGATACTCGGCTTGCTTTGTTGCAAAAAGAAAAACAAAACTTGCGGCTGTTTCAATTGGATATGCAGATGGTGTTTTCAGAAATATCTCTGGCAAAGGTTTTGTTTTGGTTAATGGAAGTTACGCAAAAATTGTTGCCGTTTGCATGGATTCAATTTTGATTGATATAACTAATATTGATGCAAAGATTTTTGATGATGTGGTTTTGATTGGAAAGTCGGGAAATAATCATATATATATTTGCGATGTTGCAAAATGGTGTGATACAATAGGTTATGATGTTTTGGTGAAAATATCAAAACGAGTTGAAAGACAATATTTTTTTGAAGGGAAAAATTATGCAAATCATAACAGGAAAATATCGTGCAAGGAAGCTAATAGGTGTTGATGCTTCAACCACAAGACCGACTCTTGCGAGAGTAAAAGAGTCAATTTTTAATTTGGTGCAAGGCAAAATTGATGGGAGTGTTGTTCTTGACTTGTTTGCTGGCAGTGGAGCATTTGGTGTGGAATGCATTAGCCGTGGAGCAAAAAAAGTTTATTTTGTTGACAGGGAAGTTAAAGCAATAAAAACAATTGAGACAAACACACGAAATATGAAAGAAGATTTTGAAGTTTTGAATATGGATTATTTGTCAGCGCTCGAGAATTTTGCAAAAACAAATGTGAAGTTTGATCTGATATTTTTAGATCCGCCATATAAAGCGGGCTTTTTGATACCTGCACTTGAGAAACTAAATGAACTTGATTTGCTTTCAAATGAGGCTGTTATTGTTGCCGAGCATGAATTTGAAAATGACTTGCAAAATCTTCCAAAATGTTATATAATAGAAAAGTCAAAAAAGTATGGAATAGCATACGTTGACATAATTTCTAAATTGGAATAGGGAAAATATATGGACATAGTTCAAATTATTGATGAACTTGAACAAGAATTTGTTGGCTCAAAAAACTTTTTGTGGAGCAAAAAATCTCTTGTTGATATGGATAAATGTGCCTCTTTGATTGCTGAGCTTAAAGCAAACTTGCCATCAGCAATTCAAGAAGCTAGTTATGTGTTGTCTAAAAAAGACCAAATTTTGAATAAAGCTAGTGCCGATGCAAAAAAGACTGTTGCTGAAGCTGAATTTCGTGCTGAACAATTGGTTTCTAGTTCTGAAATTTTTAAGAAAAGTGAAGTTGAAGCAAACGAGTTGATTGAAAAGGCAAACAGAAAATGTGAAGAGCTATACGCAATAACAAAGGAAAACGTAGACAAAATGCTTAAGTCGGTTGAAACTTATCTTGAGCAAAATTTGATGGTAATTAAGCGTAACCGTGATGAACTTGAAAATGCAATAAACAAAATTCAAAACAGCACAAAGCAATCATCAAGCGATGATTAAGATGATGTAACAAAAAATCATAGAAAGTAACATATGCATGAATTTGAAGAAAACAAATTCATGCATTTTTATTTGTGTAGTTTTTAAAAATGCCATTGATTGAAAGATTATTGAAAGTCCACTGAACGACAAAAGTCCAGAAATTAAAACCAAACTAGCATTGCTCGAAATTAGTGACAATTCTTTTGCGCCCCTTGTGATTTCCAAAAGTCCAAATAACACACCTTTTGTGTAGGTGTTTGGCAAATGCAGAATTGCTAGAATTTTGTTTATGCAAAAAGTTAGTGATGAAATCACTCCAATATTTTCAAGTAATTCCGTTATCAAAAAGAATGTTGTTATGTATGCTCCAACCACAAAAAGATTGTTTATTGTTTGAGTAAGGCAATAGGTTAAAAGGTTGTCTTGTTTTTGGTTAGTTAAGAAAGTTCTATTTGTTGTGATTGTTTGAGTTGATGTTTTTTTTCTGGTTAAAAGATTGTAAAAAAATCCAAGAAAAATACTTGAGAAAATATGAGAAAGATAAAGCACTATGCCAGCCTTGTAACTGTTAAGCATTATTGTTCCCACTGCGCCAATAATAAAGATTGGCCCAGAAGTTGTGCAAAAAACAGACATTTTTTTTGCGTCTGAACTTGAAATCAGATGTTTTTCATAAAGGTCTGAAATGATTTTTGCCCCGATTGGGTAGCCTGAAATTATGCTCATGAAAAAAGCAAAAAATGAAACGCCTGGTGTTCCAAAAACTTTGTTTGAGATTTTTCCAAGTTTGCTGGAAACTTTAAAGGCAATACCGAGTTCCGTTAAAAGTTTTGTTAAAAGCATAAAAGGAAAGAGTCCCGGTAAAACTGAATTGAAAAATAATTTTAATCCAGAAATTGTTCCTTCGCTGTATCTTTTTGGGCTTTTTACAATAATCAGCATTATAAAAATAATAACAATAGTCAAAAAACTATCAATAAAAAGCGATTTATTCCAAAAAATGTTGGTTTGTTTTTTTAATGAAGTGTTTATTTTTGTTGGTGTCATATTAAAATATATGTTAAAATGTTAGTGTAAATTATAAGGAGAAAATTTATGATTGGGGAATATAGATTTTTTCAAGACTTTTTTGACGGTCAAATAATTAAAAAAGAAAGCGACGAGTTTAAGGTTTTTAAACTGATTTTGTTTTTAATTATGTCAGTGGCTTGTTTGATTTTGGTTCTATTCAATCTTTCAAACCCACTTGGACTTATCTTGCTTTTGCTTGGTATGGTTTGGAATTTATATATGGGGCTTGGAAAATGGCCATCATTGATTTTTAGCGTTTTGGTGTCAATTTCATACTTTTATTTCTGTGCAAGACTTGGTCTTTATGCTAACGGGCTTGTTTATCTTGGTTGTTATATTCCATTTCAATTGATTGCAACCGTTAAAGATTATGAAGAAGGTGACTTTATTCAAATAAAAAAGAAAATGACCGATTATAACAAAATCTTGTTTATGATATTCTTTATGGTTGAAACAACAATCTTGTGTTTGTTCAATTATGGATTAGATTCAGAATTTGCTCTTATTGATGGAATTGTTGCTGGATCATTGCTCGCATCCGCAGTTCTTCGCAATGAGCGTTATGTTGAATATTATGTGTTTAGAGTTTTTGCACTTGTTGGAAGCCTTGCTCTTTGGATTCGAATGGCAATTTCATTTGGACCTTATGAAACTATTGCAGTTATACTTATGTATGCAACTTATCTTATTTTTGATACAGTTAACTTTTTTGTTCAAAAGAAAACTTACTTAAACCAAGAGATGGTTGCTGATGAAGAATTTAAGAAACTCGAAGAAGAAAAAGTTGTTAAAGAAAAAGTTGGAGCTTACAAAAAATTAAAGCAATCTGAAAAGAAAAATGGCTAACAAAAAGGAACTATAAAAACATAGTTCCTTTTTTCATGTCGTCAATTTTTTGATTGTCAAAAATGGTGTTGTAAATCATGCTTGCATTCAAGTCTAGTTTGACCAAGGCATTTTGATTTTTGTTTAGAAGTTCATAGTCTTTATTTGTAACAATAAGATTGATTTTTGATTTGCTGGTTAAAAGTAAATCTTTGTTTGATTTGCTAATTGCCAAAACTTTAGCATAAGGTTTTGTTGTTTTTGAAAGAGCGACGGCAGTTTTGGTTATGTTTAAAATTGGGTAGAGAAGAAGTTTGTTTACCCTTGGTTTTCGGTATCTTGGTGAAGCTATAAAATCAACAATTTCATCAATAGATTCCTTTTCTTGAACTGCTTTTTTGATGCGATATTCAATACCTTCATTGTAGTCATAAAGAGCGTTTAGGTTTTCTGGTGAAGATTGTTTAATTTTTAAAATCTGCAGACAATTTAGTGTTTTTATATAGTTTTTATCGAAAAAATTAACCATTTTTGCGTTTTTTGGAACATAATCACTAAAATCTTGATTGCTGAAAATAAGCTCTCTTATGCCACTTGCAGATAAAAAGTTTTGAGATGGCTTGTTTGAAAAATAACCATTATCAATTCGTTCAATTGCAACTGGTTTTATCTTTGAATTCGTTTTTATCATGGCAGTTAGATATTCAATTGCAAGAACATTGTTTGGGTCGTTTAAAATTTCAAGAACATTTTCATCACAAAGATTTTTTGCAATACTTCTTTTTAGTGCTGTGTTGAAATTGATTCCATTTTCAATTTCGTTTTTAAAAGCGGTTTGAAAACGCTCGGAATTTTCAACTTTAAGTTTTGCAATTTTTGTGAGCAATTCGAGGCTGGCATTTTTTACGCCAAAGGCGATGTGGCTAGCTCCAAGAGAATTTAGAATTTTTATTGCACCATAAGCAAAGTTTTCAGCATTTGTTGTTGCGTAAAAGGTTGGAAGCTCAAGCACAGCATTTGCTCCGTTTGCTATTGCGTTTTGGGCTCTGGTGTATTTGTCTTGAATTGCTGGCAGCCCCCTTTGAACAAAATCTCCGCTGCAAAGACACACAACATCTTCGCCTGTAATTTTTTTAGCTTGCTCTATTATGTATTTGTGACCATTATGAAATGGGTTAAATTCTGAAATTATTCCACAAAATTTCATAATTTGCTCCTTTATTGCTTGAAAAATTTTCAAGTTTAGTATAATATTCTTATTATAAGTTAAACAACTTTAAATAACAATATTTTTTTGGAGATTTTTTTATGACCGACGTTTTTGATAAAATTATTGAAAAAGCCAAGGGAACAGGTAAGAGGATTGTTCTCACTGAAACTGAAGACCAAAGAGTTATTGATGCTGCAAAAAAAGCTGCAGACATGGGTCTTTGCAATGTTATTTTGCTTGGAAAAGAAGATGAATTGAAATCTAACTTTTCTGCTGAAGAACTTAAAAACATCACTTTTATTGATGTTCAAGTTGCTGATGAAAAAAGAGATTTGTATGCTTCAATGCTTTACGAACTTAGAAAAAACAAGGGTATGACCGAAGAACAAGCACACAAGAATGTTCAAGACAAACTTGCTTATGCTGATCTTATGCTCAGAAATGGTGATGCTGATGGC
>CAKVMF010000069.1 GCA_934771675.1 uncultured Clostridia bacterium | reverse complement strand
AGATATTCATCCCCTTGTTTTTCAACTGAAATTGCATCGTCAAAATCTCTTGCATCTTCACCATCAATTGTGATGATGAGTCTGTCACGATAGTCTTTTCTGCCTGTTTGATCGTCTTCAGCAACAGGAATATTCACCTTTTTTGCCTCTTCAATAACATCATCTGGAAATTCTTCAAATAGGTTGAATGAACGAATTATTGAAAGGGTTGTTACTCTAACATCTTTTGGGTCTCCTAAAATTTCACGAACTCTTCCCCTGGCCATTTTTATGTTTGATGGATAATCCAAAATATCAAGAACAACTTTTGAACCATTTGGTGCGCCGTTAACATCTTCAGCAGAAACAAACACAGAATCTGCAAATCTTGCATCATCAGGAATAACTGTTGCAATACCACGAGAATTTATACTCATGATTCCAACAACAACCTTGTAGCCGCGATCCAAAATTTCAGTTACTCTGCCAATTTCCTTTCCTGTTGCAACAAGCGGAAGATTTTTTCTATACTTTGTATCTCTTCCCTGCAAACCGCATTCAACCATAATGGTATCCCCGTGGCAAGCACCATTCAAATTTGCTTCAGCAATAAAGATATCATTGCCCTTTTCACCCGAAATTGGTCTTGCAAACGCATAATCTTTGCTAGTTCCAAGAAGAACACATTTAACAAGTTTTGGTTTGTTAACAAACAAATATTCGTTGTTTTTAAGCTTTTTGAGTTTGCCGTCTTTTGCGAGCCTGTCCAAAGCATCTGAAAGAGCTCTTTTATCAAACCCATGTTCAAACCCCATAGCTTTTCCAACATCCTGAATGCTAAATTTTGATTTTCTTAAATTCAATACTTTTTGATAAACAATTTCAATAAAATTCATACTTTCCTTTTTGTAATACCCTAGGCAACTGCAAGTTCCCCATATTATTACCATAAACCCATTATAAATAAGCCAGCAAGCCTTGTCAAACCATTGAATTTAATAAACTTAATTTAGATAGTTTATTGACAATTTGTAGCAATAATAAGTATAATAAAACAGTGCTAATAAGTCGATATTGCTTATAGAAAAAACAACATGGAGGAAATTAAAATGAAAAACAAGATTTTAAAACTTTTTAATGAAAAAGATTACACCGCACTTGAAAAACTTGTTCAAGATACAAACATTGACCAACTTGCAAAAGAGCTAAAAACCATTGACAAAGAAACCCTGCTTGATCTTATGCCAAAACTCCCAGAAGAAATCTCAGCGGAAGTGTTTGTTAGATTCCCGAATGACTTGCAAAAATATCTTGCCGAAAATATAAGCGATATTGAATTTAAAGAAATTTCAGAGGAATTGCTCGACAACGACGTTGAAGACGATGTTTCAAATGAAGTTTTGAATGAAATTTTGCTTAAGGCGAAAGTTGATACTCGCCATGAAAAGTTGCTTGAAATTATTGATAATGTTCAAAACAAAAAATATAGTTCACTTAAACCACTCCTTCAAGAGATGGAACCAATTGATATCGCTGAACTTTTTGGAGATATTGATGAAGAAAACGTTGCAATTCTTTTCAGATTACTTCCAAAGGACCTTGCTAGTAGCGTTTTTGCAAACATGGACGGAAAAACTCAAAAAGTCCTAATCAAATCTTTTACAGATAAAGAACTTTCATTTATCGTAAATGACCTTTTTGCAGATGATACCGTTGACCTTATTGAAGAAATGCCTTCAAACATTGTTGTTCGTATTTTGAAGCTTTCAGATGGTGAAACTCGTGATGAAATCAACAAACTATTAGGTTACCCAAAAGATAGTGCTGGAAGCATCATGACAACCGAGTTCGTAACACTGCGTTCAAAAATGACAGCCGGCGAGGCCTTAACAAAAATTCGCAAACAAGCAATTGATAAGGAAACAATCTACACTTGTTATGTTACTGACGACCAAAAGAAATTGCTTGGTATTGTTTCACTTAAAGACGTAATTTTGCATAAAACCACCGACAAAGTTGGCGACTTTATGGAAGAAACTTTTGTTTCTGCCCACACTCATATGGATAAGGAAGAAGTTTCTCAAATGCTTTCAAAATACGACCTTTTGGCAATTCCTGTTGTTGATAGTGAAAATCGTATCTGCGGAATTGTAACCATCGATGATGCTATCGACGTCTTGCAAGACGAAGCCGCTGAAGATTTGAGTAAGATTTCTGGTATCTCTCCAACAAAAAAGCCATATCTTGAAACAAACCCATTCGTTATTTTTAAAAACAGGGTGCCATGGCTGGTTATTTTATTGCTTTCATCAACATTCACCGGACTAATCATAAATATTTATGAAGGCTCATTAAACGATTTAAGTCCATTGCTGTTTGCATGCGTTCCTATGCTGATGGGAACCGGCGGAAATTCTGGTGGTCAAGCATCTGTTACAATAATTCAAGCCCTTTCAATTGGAGAAATTGAATTTAAAGATGTTTTGAAGGTTTTGTGGAAAGAAATTCGTGTTGCAATAATGGTCGCATTCATTTTGGCATTAACTTGCTTTGCAAAACTTCAACTTATTGATAAACTGATATTTGGCTACGACTACACTTTCAAAATTTCATTTGTCGTTTCAATTTCATTGTTTTTAACAGTTTGTATTGCAAAACTCGTTGGAGCATTTCTTCCACTCTTTGCAAAAAAAATTCACCTTGACCCAACCGTTGTTGCAAATCCATTTATCACAACAATCATTGACGTTATTTCATTGATTATTTTCTGCACAATTTCAATCGCTCTTTTGGGTTAATAATAATCAAAATATCTCTAAAAATAACACAAAAATATTAAAAATATAAAATCACCACGGGCAACCCCCGTGGTTTTTTGCAACAAAAAAAACACTCCAAATTGGAGTGTTTTTTGATTTTTTGTAATTATTTTTATTTTTTCAAATATTTTTTATCTCATTTTTTCTATCTATTGTTGATAGCATCAATTGGTTTTTTGCGTGAGATTTTAAATATTGGCAAGAAACTAGCAACAAATGCAGACCCCCAACTTATAGCAAGAATAAGCAAGATTTGTCTTATTCCCACATTCAAAAGTGGGATTGCATAGCCAAGTTCACTTATTATTGTTGCATTGATAAGTTTTGAACCAACAATAGTTGCAATAGTTGCAAGCATAAAGTTTATAAATGCAATAATTGTGCTTTCATTGAAGAAAATCCCAAAGATATCTGCTCCTCTTGCCCCAAGTGCACGAAGCACACCAATTTCTCTTTTTTTGTAAGAAATACTTGTTGAAATGAAGTTCATAAGAAGAAGTGCTGCAAACACAGCAAACGCAATTGCAATATACATAAATATTTTTGCTGTAACTTGAAGTGCGTCACCAAGGAAATCAAGCATTCTTGTTGCATCGTTTTGAATTGTGAATTTCATATTATTTTTATCAAGTGTTTCAAGAGCAGCAACAAATTCCTTATCTGTGCTAGATCCATTTAAAGCTGATAAAATATACTCGTAACCTTTCATCAATGGCTTAAACTTGGCGTCATAGTTGTTTTTTGATATGATTACATCGCTATAATTCATACCTTGAATAACACCAACAAGCTTAAATTTAAAAATTGGCGCACCATCTTCATCTCCATTTTCTTTAAAGTCAATCCAGATTTCTTGTCCGCTTTGAATCATGGTTTCGTAATTTGCAATTCTATCTTTTACAACTTGGTCTGGCAAAATAATTTCATTATCATTCAAGTTGATTGAACCATCTGCATTAATCAATTCATCAACAGAGCCTTTAAAGCAAACCAATTGGTCTTTTTGTGCTTCCATAAACATCTTGAGGTCAACATATGGACTTTTGTATTTTTCAATCAAATCATAAAGATTTTCGCTGTTAAATGGCGACTCTTGGTTTCCTACATACATATCTCTCAATTCTTGAGGTGTGTAAAATCTGTTTTCAACAGAATTAACGTAAATTTCACCATAGTCACTATTACTATCAACATTTTCAAGATACTTTGAATATAACATCTCAAAAGTTTTTAATCCGGTTGTTTCTGTGTATGAAATATATGAGTTGTCATAACAACAATAATAGCTTTCTTTTGCACCGGTTTCAGAAAGTTTTTGGAAGTATGGGTCACTAACATAACATAACCTTGAAAAGATGTTGAGGAGCGCCATTTCAATATCGCTTCTTTTATTGATTACTTCTTGATCTGACAAGTTTGTATACTTTGATAAATCTGTCTTGTCGTCAACAATTCCAACAACTGTAAAAGTTTTTGAATTTCTGCTATCAGAGGAATTAAAGGAAATTTTTAAACCTTCGAATTAAGTTATTCCACCGCCCTCCTCGTTTGTTACACGAGTGATATTTTCCATCATGAGTTTTGAAATACAAATTTCATTTTCAGCTTCTGGAAGTCTACCTTCAAGTGTAAACCCAAATTTGTCAAGGTCTTCTTTTGAAACGCTTACAAACGCATTTGCTTTTAATTCATAAACAGGATTTTTGATATCCCTATCATTAATTTTTCCAGTGTAGTCAACTATTGAAAATGAAGTACCATAACTATAATACGAACCTTCTACTGGCAAAACACCTTTAACAACATAGTCAGGAAACTCTTCATTTAGCTTATCAATATCTGATTGTTTAACTGAAACTTTATCCATATATGATGAATCACTTTCTTTGTGCTCTTTTTGAGCAATAAAATTCTTTTGATTGGTGTAAACCATTCCTTGGTAAACAGATTCGGCTCTGTTCCAGCATGAAAGTGTGTCAACAATACCAAACACCGTGAATGCAAAAAATGATAACAAAATTGTAAACACAAGTTTTGCAACCTTGTTTTTAAGCGCACTGGCACCCATTTTGAAACTGTCTTTAAACTTCAATTTTGATCTTATGAGTTTGAGTTCATTTGGATTATATTGCTTTGTTTTGATATCTTCAGGTTTTGTTTCAACAAATGATTCCTTGTTTCCATCATCTGTGATACGTTCGGCTTTCTTTATTTCAACGTTAGACTTTTCATTCATCGAAATAATAGTATCACTCTTTTCAGCATTCAATATAATGCTTTTTTCAATCAACAACAAATCATCTTTTGTGATTTTGTGACCTTTTTTGATATGAATAACATTTCCGTCAATAACACTAACATCATTATCAAATTTTTGTGCTTCAATCTCTTTTTTAGTTGTGTCGCTGATAATGTTGCCGTCTTTAAGTTCAACAATACGGTCACCATAAGTTTCTGCAAAATCTCTGTCATGCGAAACGATGATAACAAGTTTATTCTCTGAAAGCTTTTTGAGAGTTTCCATAACCTGCTTTCCAGTATTACTGTCAAGTGCACCAGTTGGTTCATCCGCCATAATAATTTCAGGATTTTTGATTAAAGCTCTTGCAATTGCAACTCTTTGTTTTTGACCACCTGAAAGTTGGTTTGGCTTACGCTTTGCATAACTTGTAAGTTCAACCTGCTCAAGAAGTGAATTTACCAATTCTTTTGTCGGTTTTTTGCCTTGAAGTTCAATTGCAAGTTCAAGGTTTTTTGCAACAGTAAATTCTTCCAAAATATTGTATTCTTGGAAGATGAAACCAATAAAAGTGTTTCTGTAACTATCAAAATCGCTTTGTGAAAAGTTTTTACTAGACTTTCCTTTAATTATAATTTCACCACTGTCAAAACTATCAAGTCCACCGATAGTGTTTAAAAGTGTTGATTTACCAC
>CAKVMF010000068.1 GCA_934771675.1 uncultured Clostridia bacterium | reverse complement strand
GCCATCCGCATCACCCTTTGCCTCACTGATATCTTCACTTATATCATTCAAAAGTCCACCAAAGTCAGCATTAAACTTTCCATTGATTTTGTTTGTTGCAGAATCTGCAGCATGAGTAAGTTCATGTGAAAGCGTCATATAAAGTTCAGGAATTGACTCAATTTTGTTGGTATCAATATTTATTTTAATTTGATTGATATTTTTGCTATCTGTATATTCACCCATAACACCATTATGTTCAAAAGTGAAAGCAATATTTTTCAAATTGTGTGCAGCCATAAAAGTATTTCCATAGTTCACACAAATCTCACGAATTTTTTCTTCTGGAAGTTTTTTGATATCAACATTTTGATCAAACATGCCACTTTCTTTTGCCAACCTGTAGTTTGTATAGGTTTTAAGCAAAGTTCTTGACATATCACGATAATTTACATTTTGTGCTTCACTTTCATTTTCAGCCAAAAACTCAAGTCTTGCAGCACGTGATGAAACAATCTCATCTTCTGAAAAAGTTTCCAAAAAGTCTTCAACTTTTGTTGCTGCCGCTTTTTCGATTAATTCTTTATCAAAAAATGGGCCAAGCAGATCAGAAAGTGTAACTTCTTTTCCACTCAATCTCTGATTTTCAATGATATCATTAACAATATCACTTGCAGTAAGTTTTGCAATATGCTCAGTTGTCGAAAACTGACTGCCATAGTGCATTGCAATAAATGTTTTCAAGTATTCTGAAATAAGATAAGTTGCCTTTTCTCTCATTTCATCAATAGCAGCTGCTGCAGAGTCATTATCTTTAGTTAGATCTTTGTTTGAAACAGCACCAAATTTTTCTTTTGTTTTATATTTAAAAATCGCATTGTTGATTTTGTCTTTAATCAAAAAGTATGTTTCAGCAGCTGGATACTTAAACACGTTTCCAACATCAACATTCAAAAACTGCTCTTTTTTCATTGTTCCATCAAATACTTTTTCATCAAAAACAATATCAAAAGATGTTCCAGATGAGAATGTTAAATTTTTGCTAAAATTAAGTTTAAAATTCTCATTTGGAAATTCACCATTAATTTCATTTTCTATTTTTTGAACCATCATCTTGAGTAAGATGAATCTTTTAAGTAGTGCCACACGTTCAAAGTCTGATTTATCTTTGTTTTTCAAAAAGCTAGGCACATACTTTGCGAGTTTAGGATCATTAATCGCATTCAAAAAATTGTCAACACTATCCAAGTTAGCTTTAAAGTTTTCACCATTGCTTGCAATAAGCTGATTGTAATCACTCTTCATTTGAGCTGCCATTTCAGCATTAATTCTTGTTTTTGAAAGTGGATAAGATTGATCATAAGTTTTTAGTATATCATAATAAGAATATTTATCAGACATATTTCACCTCGCTACTTTAATTATACACGAAAACGCATTTAGTGTCAATTTTTAAATCATTGTTATAGTGGTTGAAAAAAAATTTAAAATGCTTTATAATAGTTGTTGCTAGGAGAAATCTTATGAAAAATTTTTCACAAACCATCGACGTTTTAATTCCAGTTTTTAACGGCGAAAAATATATCAAACAATGCCTTGATAGTTTGCTTAACCAAACCTACAAAGATTTAAGAATAGTTGTTGCAGATGACGGCTCAACAGACGGCACTTCAAAAATTTTAGAAGAATATGCGGCAAACCATTCAACTATCACTGTTATCAAAAAAGAAAATGAAAAAAGCATATCAAAAACACGAAATTTCTTGCTATCACAAATCAAATCACCACTCTTCACATTTTTTGATAGTGATGATTACGCAGAACCTGAATATATTGAAGTTTTATATCATTTGCTTTCAGCATATAGTGCAGATGTTTCAATATGTGCAAAAAGTAGACATAGCGAAAGCAAACACGTAAATCTTCAAAAAAAGAATAAACGCAAAAATGATATTCTTTTTATGAACAATCAAGACTGTATTGCTGAAATGATTTCGTCAAGACTTTTCAATGGAACTGTTTACGCAAAATTGTTTAAAACCGACCTTCTTAAAGACGCAAAATTTGATCCTGATATTCATTATGGCGAAGATTTGGATTTTTGCTATAAGGTTATGAAAAACGCAAATAAATTTGTGTATACTCCAAAAAAACTCTATCATTATATCGTCAGAAAAAACAGTATTGTTACCAGCAAATTCAAAACCAGCAAACTAACCTGCTTAACTTGCTACGAAAAAATCATTGAAGATGTTAAAAATAATGAAGAACTTTACATTTGCGCTAGATCTATGCATGGGCTTATTGCAATTGAACTTCTCTATTACACATGGCGAGATAAATTTAAAGATAAAGAAATAAAAAATCACTTGAAAGAAATTATCAAAAACAGCATTCCATTCATAAAAAAGAACAAAAGACTTTTAAAAATAAACCAATGTGCACCATATGTTTGGAGATTAACAAAAATCATGTAAAATGCAGAATATTACTTCTGCATTTTTTTTGGCAAAAAACATAAACTAATATTATGAAAAAAGGAACTATAGTTTTAACTGGTGGCGGAACAGCTGGCCATGTTATGGTTAATATTTATCTTGAAAAAGAACTAAAAAAACACTTTTCAAAAATTGTGTATATCGGTTCAGAAAATGGAATTGAAAAAGATTTGATAAAATCAAAAACTTCATATGAATATGTTTCAATTCCAACTGTTCGTTTTGAGAGAAAAAAATTGTTAAAATCACTTTTTATACCGTTCAAACTTTTGCACTGTGTTTCAAAAGCAAAGGCCGCTCTAAAAAGTATAAAACCTGATGTTATATTTTCAAAAGGCGGTTATGTTGGGCTGCCTGTTGTTATTGCCGGCAAAAAACTTGGAATTAAATCTGTTTGCCATGAAAGTGATATAACCATGGGACTCGCAAACAAACTTGCAAAAAAATACGCTGATGTTATATGCACAAGCTTTGAAATCACAGCCGCCCAAAACGGCAAGAAATGTAGGCACACTTGCATGCCACTTCCACTCTCACCTTTATCAAAGTCTGAAGCCAAACAAAAACTAAATATCCCAAAATCAAAACCTTGCCTTCTTGTTACCGGTGGAAGTATGGGTGCAAAATCACTTAATGAATTTGTTTTTAATAACATTGACGAATTAACAAAAAATTATTATGTTGTTCATCTTGTTGGCAAAGGCAACTCAAACAAAAATATAACTGGTTCTAGTTATAGACAAATTGAGTTTGAAAATGATATGTGGACACTTTTTAGAGCCACTGACTTTGCAATTTCAAGAGCGGGAGCAAACACAATTATTGAACTTTTTGCAAACCAAATTTTAACAGTTTTTGTTCCACTTCCGCTTTCCGTTTCACGTGGTGACCAAATTGAAAATGCAAAATATTTATGCAAAAAAAATCTTGCAAAATACATTTTGCAAGAAGAGTTAACGATCAAAAAACTGCAAAAATCATTAAATTCGCTTAAAAATAATAGTGATTTTTATAAAAATAACCTAAAAAATGCAAATTTTGAAGATGGAACAGAAAAAATTATAAATATTATTTTGGAAACAAAAAACAATTAATCTTGAACAACTTCAAAGTCTTTTTCCATGCCTGCAACAAGTGAAACAGGAACAGCAAAAACCATTCCTCTCGCAGCTGAAGTGAAGTCAACAGCAGAATAAATTGCCTTCATTGTTGGAACAACAAGTTCTTCTTTAACAAGAATCATTATCACCGTATTTTCAGGATCAATATTCAAACCAAAAAATGTTTTTTGAGTTTTTGAAACACCTTTTGCTTGCATTAAAATTGCCCCATTTGTTCCAACAGATTTTGAAGCTTCAAGAACTTCAGTTTCAAATCCACGTTTAACAATTGAGATTAAAAGTTTGTAATTGTTCTTTGAAAAAATATTTTCTTCATTAAAAATTTCATTCATTTCCATAAAAATTCCCCCATACTTTTTTATTCAACAAAAGGACCTTTAGCTCCCATATATCCAAGAATATCTATAACAAAACTTTTTCCGTTTCCCTTTTTGTTTAAGTTAAATTCTTTAACAATATTAAGCATAAAAATATCTGTAATTTCTTTTTGACACATTGAAACAATAAAATAAAAGTTTTGAACAAATCCATCAATGGTTTGCAGAAGTTCACTTCGCCCAATTCCAGAGCATGGAGTTGATGAAATCACTCTTCCGCCATTGTCAACAATAAACTTTGTTATCTCTTTATAAACTTCTTTTTTTACAATAAAGCAACACATTGAAAGTTCATTAATTTGTGAAGGATATAATTTTTGTGAAACAATAACATATTTTTTCTTGTTTTTATTTGTTTTCATTTTTCTTTTTCTCCATCAACAATCTATATTCTTCTTCAAGTTTTTCAATATTAGAATACATATTCACACCATATGAAACATGCAAAAGCTTGCGTTGTTCCATTCTTGTTTTTCTAATAATTTTAAATTGATAAGCAAGTCCCAAAAGTTGCAAAACGACAATAGGACACATTCCAACAATTCCAATAAGACCAAACCCATTAAGTGAACTTGATGCATTTGAAGCTAACGCAATCATGATTGGCAGAACAAAAGCTGAAGTCATTGGTCCTGATGCCACACCACCCGAGTCAAACGCAAGTCCTGTGAAAAATCCAGGAACAAAGAACATCAAAATAAGTGCAATTAAATATCCTATAAGAATAATGTAGAAAAAGTTTAAATTAAACAGGATTTTAAGTGCCGAAAGTGCAATTGCTGCGCTCATTGATATTGCAACAGAAATCATAACCAAAACACTTGAAATATTACCTTTTGTTGACACACTAACCTGTTTTGAAAGCACAACAACTGACGGCTCTGTGAATGTTATTATAAATCCCAAAATAACTGATAGCAAAATAATTAACCCTGGGCTGAGAGTTGCAACAAAGTTGCCTATAACAGTTCCAATTTCAGATATTCCAAAATCAATTCCAAACAAAAACAAATATAGCCCAACAAAGGTTATTCCAGTTCCAATAAGTAACGAAAATTTTCTTTTCATTGGAAGCTTTAAAAGCAAAATATCGTAAACAAAAAACACAAGCAAAAGCGGAATGATAGCCAAACTAACATTTTTCAGAACACTTAAAAATATATTAACTTGTTCAGTTGAAATTGTTCCATTTTCAATTTTTGACCCGAAGCAAATAAAAAACAACAAAATTGAAAGAATTGGTCCAACTGAAGCAATACCAATCAAACCAAAGGTTTCTTTTTTCTCATTGTTTTTGCTCACCTTTGATGATATTCCAGATGCAACAGCAAGCAAAAATGGTGCTGTAACAATACCAACTGTTGCCCCACCAGCATCAAATGCAATTGCTATGTATTCACTCTTCACCTGAGTTGCAAGCAAAAATACAATTGCAAACATAACAACATAAACATATTTAAGTTCAATTGCACGAACCAATCTTGCAATTCCAAGAGCGATAAATAGCCCAACTCCAGCGCCAACAAAAAACACGAATAACCCTTTGTTAACATGAATGCCAAGCCCAGCAATTTGTTCTGTTAAAATTGAAATATCTGGTTCTGCAATTGTTGCGCAGAATCCAAATATCACTGCAAAAAATATAAAAATGAAAAATTTTGAAGCCTTGTTAACCGATCCAACCATAAGTTCGCCCATAGGCATAATTGTTGAATCAATACCAGTTAAAAGCAATGCTTCACCGATGCACACAAAAAGA
>CAKVMF010000067.1 GCA_934771675.1 uncultured Clostridia bacterium | reverse complement strand
CTGTTATGTTCAGCATTGTTTTCAGGTGCAAGAATACCTACAAAATCATATGCTGCCGCACCAGATGACACCAGCACTGCCATAGACTCCGACTTTTTTAATTTGGTGACCATAACCAAACAAGGTCAAACGCTTGGTCTTGAAAATATAATTCAAAAAGACGGAAAAAGTTATATTTTTACAAACGAAGCGATTACTTTTTCACTCCACGCATATCGAACACCTTACAACATTGATTTTGGCGAATATGCTTCAAACTTCACAAGAGATACCGAATCAATAACAATCAGTCCAAATGCACTTGGAAGATACCCATCAACAATTGAACTTCATGGCACAACCTATTATATTGAAGTTGCAAACGGAACCCGAGTAAACATCTATGCTTCAGACCCATCAAACACATTGCTCACCCCTATTGTTTCAACCGCTTCTTCAACTGAATTAAATTCAACAATTGATGGTTCAAATGTTATCACATTAACCTACACAACAAGATTCACCTTTAAAGCTAATGCAACTTCGCATATAAAAATCAACAACTACGAACTCGACCTTTTCAAAACTATTATTGATTTTTCAAATGGAACAAACCAAATCGTTAATTTTGAAGCCCTTTATCTTGGCGGAGATGTTGCTTACAGTGGCGTTCCAATAATTCCTGAAGAACAGCAATTTTCAACCGTTCAAATAGATTTCACAAACAACACTTACACTGAAGAAAATCCGCTCTACTTCAATATCAACTACAACGGATTTATCTTCAACTTCATGCTTTACTCAAAAGTTTATGACGGAAACAATCTTTTGTTTGTAAATTACTTTGACAACAGCAAAACCAAATATCTTGCAACAATGCTTGTTTTGGATGAATCAGAAAATCTTGTCCCACAAGCAAGCACAGCACTCGATGCTTCAACTGAAACATTTTCACTTGTTTTTAGAAACACAGGTAGATATGAAATTGAAATTTATGACTCAACATATGTTGCTGGTTTTGAAAATTCAAACTATATGTCAACATCATTCTATATAGTTAAAGAAGATGCCACCCCATTCAACAACATTTATATCATCGCTCAAAGCATTGATGACGAAGGCGCTCCAATTGAATACATCGTTAGTTCATCAACAATAAATAATGACGTTGAAGTTTCAATTAAAAATCTAACAACTGAAGATGAAAATATTTCAAACACAATTGATAGAGTTGAAGTTGTAAAAGCAATTTTTGGTGCTTCAGACAACGACCCAATCTATTACAACATTTCACCTGAAGCAATAACAAATCCTGATTTGCTGAGTTCAATTGAGCTTGATGTTAAATTCGAAGACGGCGATCTTGTTTTCAAATTAACCGAAGACGCTTACTATCAAATTCGTGTTTATCAAAAAAATAACACAAGCTTATATACTGAGTTCAATTTCACAATTGTTAAACAGGCAAAAACTTCATACAAGGTCAAAACCGGTCCAGGACCAGAAGATTATGTTAAACATGATGCATCAACCCCATTTCAAGAGGAAATCATTGATTACGAATTTGTTATTCCCGCAAAAATACAAGTATTGATAAAATACACATCAGTTACCACAACCGAAGACACAACACTTGATAAATCCTACATCAATAAATATAGAATCCGCTATGGAATGCAGCAAGTTGCAGTTGAAAGACATGCTGTTTTAGACAAAGATGGAAAAGAGGTTTCAGGCACAATCCAGTTACAATTCTTTGGTGTTGGGGCACTTGTTGTTGAAGTTGACTTTAATGGAACAACAACAACTTACAACATCAACTCAACTGAAACACTAACCTTCTCCGAAGTTGGTGTGTACAACGTTAAAGTTACCGACTCAATGGGAACTGAAGGAACTTATACTTATGAGATTAAAAAATCTTTAAACACATCAGCAATTGTTCTTATTGTTCTTTCAGCCGTTTTGGTTTTAATTATTGTTGCATTCATCCTATCAGCCAGAGGAAAGGTAAAAACAAGATAACATGCAAAAGGCAACCATAATTGGTTGTCTTTTTTATTGAAAAAATATTCTTAAAAGCACTTTTGGAGTGCCCGCCAACCGTTTTACAAAAAATTTTATTTCATTTTCTTAACCGCCATTTTTTGCCACAAAAAGCAAAATATCGCATATACTTTAATATGAAAAAAGAGTATATTTTATTTATAGATAGCGGATTCGGTGGGCTATCTACTCTGGCGGAAACATATAAAATTTTACCGAGAAGTTTTATATATTTTGCAGACACAAAAAATGCACCTTATGGAAACCATACAAAAAAAGAGATTGCCAATTTTCTAGAAACAGCAATTTCGGGTATTTCAAAAAAATTTAATGTGAAAACTGTTGTTTTGGCATGCAACACAGCAACCACATCTTCGGTAAAATTTTTGCGAAAAACTTTTCCTTGCATAACTATTATTGGAACCGAACCAGCAATAGCTCTTGCATCAAAATATGGCTACAAAAGCATTTTGTGCCTGTCAACACCAGCAACAGCAAAACAAAAATCATTTGAAACCTTGAAAGACAAGTTAACTTCAAGCGGTGCAAAAGTAACCGCACACACATTAAAAGATTTTGCATCAACGATTGATGAATACTTTTTTGCTGAAAGCATTTCATCAAGGTTTCACTTGCAAAAAAATCTATATAAAATCAAGTCATTGTCAAAAAACTGCGACAGTGTTGTTTTGGGTTGCACTCATTATTGCCTGCTTGCCAGCGACATTTTTCGCATGACAAATTTGCCTATATTTGATGGAAACGGCGGCGTTGCACGGCGTGTTTTTGACGTGTGCACAAAATCTGAACCAGTTTTTAATCAAAAACCATCGGTAAAATTTATATTTTCACAGAACTTGCCAAACCTAAAACAAAAATATATAAAAATTTTCAAGCAAATACTTGCTAAAACATAAAAACTGTGTTAGAATTGGTTTTAGAATATTGCAAAGGAGCAAATCATTTATGCCTATTATTAAATCAGCAAAGAAAAGACAAGAAGTTGCAATCAGAAACAACGCTAGAAACAGAAGTGAACGTAGTGAGCTTGCTACCGTTATTAAAAAGTTCAACACTGCTGTTGCAAATAAAGATGTTGAGTTGGCTGAAAAGTTATTGCCTGAAACATTCTCAAAAATTGATGAAGAAGTTTCAAAGGGAATCATTCATAAAAACAAAGCTAACAACAAAAAAGCTGGTCTTTCTATTGAATTAACAAAACTTAAAAATGAAACAAAATAACAGAACAAACGTTCTGTTTTTTTGTTGTCAAAAATTATTATGGTTTAGTTGTTAATTATTATGCTATATTTTGTCAAAGTTTGCCGCAACAAATTTCGACATCTTTTTTAGCGAAAAACAAAGTAAGTCAAAACTTTATTTTATGTTGCAACAAAACAGCAACATCTTTGTTAATCAATTTTTATTAATATAAAAAGCTACGCAAAATACGACATTTTTTGCAAAAAAAATAAGAGCAATTATTTGCCCTTATTTTTTTTGTTCTTTTTTGGTTTAAGCATTTTGTCTTTCTTTATATCATTTGCAAGAATTTGACTTACAACTTTTGCCGTATTTTCATTTACTTCATTTCCTGAAACTTCTTCAGAAATTTTCATAACTGACGACAAAAATTCAACTTCAACATTTGCTTTGTATGCTTTTATTGATAATTTGTAATAAACATACATTGCAATAATCACAAACAAAACAAAGAATACAACCGTCAAATAAAACGCAAGTTTTGAATTTGCAAAAATCATATTGAATGAGTTCATGGTGCTTTTTGCTGAAGAAACAGCCCCTGCAAGTTCTTCACTTGAAAGCATTGCAGATGTCGTTTTGAAAACTTCGTAAAGATTTTTGGTTACTGCATCTGCTCCATAATTTTCAGTGATGTATTCCCTATTGTCATTTTCGGTAAACGTAACAAGGTCTTTGTCGGCATATTCGCATTTTCCAATAACAACACCATTTGAATATTCACCAGCAAAAAACTTAACTGACATGATTCCGTTCTTTTTGAAGTTTAAGTTGTCACCAACCATTGCAACGTGATAGTAATCATAACCAAGCTCGTTGTCTGCTTCAAGCAAATATTTGTTCAAGTGCAAAACATCCACTTTTGAAACTTTATATTTGTTGTCGGTTGAAATTTTTGTAATTAAATCTGAAAAGCTGTTGTCTATTTCATCAACGTAAAAGTTAACATATTTTCCAACTGCAATTCCGTCGAAATCAATATGGCAAACAACATTTGCTTTTTCTCCATCGCTGTAGCCCCTTGTGAAAAATTCAGAGCCAGCATTGTTTGACTCACCTGCTCCAAAAAATGCAATCTCAATATTGTATTTCAAATTCAAGTTTGGCAATTCTTTTGCAAGAGCCAAAAGTGTTGCAACAGAGCCAGCACTTCCGTTTATTGACTCACTAGCAACAATGTTTTCATTTGTTTGATAATCATCAAGTTTGTAAGCAACCGCATCATAGTGACAAGAAATCACAACTTTTTTGTCAGATGAGGCAGCTGAACTATAAGTGTAAACAATATTCCTTGATGTTTCGTAAAGTGAAGTAAATTTTGAAAGGAATGTGAAGGTTTGAACACCATTTGAAACATGCACATCATTTTTTGGTTGAAGCACAGTTTGGTTTGTTAAGTAATTTATGATGTAATCATATGCTTGCTTTTCACCATCGCTTCCAGCAACTCTGTTTTTAATTTCCGCATATTCATTCAAAATTTGACTAATTTCATTGTTAAAAGCTGTGCTTGTATCAAAGTTTGCAGCTTTGACTGTTTTTGTTGGCAAAAACGAAAATGCAAGCAAGAAAACTGGCATAACCAAACAACAAATAATTTTAGATAACTTTTTCATATTAAAGCACCCCCATTATTTGAAGTAATATCACAAATGCTTCATAAACAAAAATTGGATAGCAGAAGTTTTTGAAAACAAAATGTCCAATTATTGATTCGCCATAAGTTGTTGTTAAGTGCTTTGAAAAAACAATCAAGAGCGACATTGAAACTAGTATTCGTATAAAATCATCGTAAATATAAAGATATGGGAACAAAAAACATATATTTAAAAACACACCAACAAACAAATTTCTGTAAATAAAGTATGTTCTGCATTCATTTTTAAAAACATCGTTTGGAACAATGAATGAATAAACCTTAAATGAAAGTATTATTCTGTAAAGATAGAATGCAATTTCAAATATTATTGTATACATAAATGCATCTGTCAAAACCGAAATAATAATAAAGTCACTGTTTGGATTTGCCGAACTGAACAAATTTCCATAATTTCCCATATATGTTCCAATCAATGAATTGGTTGTTGGGTAAAAGGTTAGCCAAACAAATGACAAAAACAACAAAAGAATGTAGATCCAACCACTCTTCTTTTTAGATTTTTGCAATGTGTAATTATCTGCCATTTTTTCCTCTTAATGTTAGTATACTAGTTGCGATTAATTTTATTGCAACATTTTCCTTCATTTCTCCGACTTTTATTTTTCTGTCCATTTCTGCAATTTCGTCAACAATTTGTTTTAAAACTTTTGGCGAAAATGTTTTAACTTGCCTGTCGAGCATCTTGATAGCAAATTCTTTAACTCCCAAAAGGCTCGCAAGTTCTGCAGTTGATTTATCTTTGTTTATTGATACAAATAGTGATTTAATTAATGGAATTTTACCAATTGAATTTGAATATTTCTTGGAGCAATTAAT
>CAKVMF010000066.1 GCA_934771675.1 uncultured Clostridia bacterium | reverse complement strand
ATATATGGAACCAAGGCTGTTTTAGAATGGATGCAAAAAAGAGATATGCTACCTGATTATGCCGTGGTTGCAGAGCCAACCTGTGTTAAAAAAATCGGTGATAGTATTAAAATAGGGCGTCGTGGTTCTATCAATGGAAAGCTTTTAATCCGTGGAAAACAAGGGCATGTTGCTTATCCTGAAAAATGTATCAATCCTGTGCATGATTTTGCACCGGTTTTAAAGCTTTTAGCGGGTTTTGATCTTGATCCTGGAAGTGCTGAATTTAGTCCTTCAAAAATCGTTGTTACCGATATTCGTGGAGGTATAGGGGTGTGTAATGTTACGCCAAATGATTTAAAACTTATGTTTAATGTTCGCAATTCTCCTGATACAAGCTTAGAAGATGTAAAAAGCTATGTAGAAAAAATTTGTCACGGTTTAAACTATGAGTTAGAGCTAAAACAATCAAGCGAAGCTTTTTTGACAAATATCGACAATAAAATCGTTCAAAAAATGAATGAAAGCGTTCAAAAAATCACTCATGAAGTACCAGAGCTTAATACCAAAGGTGGCACAAGTGATGCAAGGTATTTTGCAAAATACGGTGTAAAGGTAGTGGAATTTGGGGTTTGTAATGATAGAATTCACGCTATTGATGAAAGAGTAAGCATAGAAGAATTTGAAAAACTTTGCCTTGTTTTTAAAGACTTGATAGAAAATTTTTAAAGGTTTAGAATGATTGAGGAAATTTTAAAAGATAGTGATTACAAGCTAGATCTATTTAGTAAAAAAGCTATTGCTGAATTAGAAACTAAAATTATAGTTAAAACAAACAAAAATAACCAAATTATATACTATACTAATTGCCTTGTGCGCGACAAAGAAATTAAACTTACATCAGAAGAAATTGTGCGTCAGCTTTATATCGATAAGCTTTTAAATGAATATAACTATCCTAAAGATATGATAAAAATTGAATTCGGCGTGCATTTTGGACGCGAAGTAAAAAGAGCTGATATTGTGATAATGGATAAAATCCAAATTACAACCCCATACATCATTATAGAAGTAAAAAACCAAAGTTGAAAGATGGCAAAGAACAATTAAAAAGTTATTGTAATGCTACAGGTGCAACTATGGCTGTGTGGTGTAATGGTAAAGAAATTAGCTATTATCATAGAAAAGATCCAAATTATTTTGAATCTATTCCAAATATTCCTGCATCAAACCAGACATTACCAGATCTGTTGAAAGTAAAATTTACCTTTGATGATTTGATTAAAGAAGATATTTTAAAAAATCAAAAGCGAAGTTTAAAGAATTTAGTTACAGAAATGGAAGATGAGGTGTTGGCAAATGCTGGAGTTGATGTATTTGAAGAATGTTTTAAGCTTATATTTATAAAACTTTTTGATGAGCTAGAGGGTGCAAGAGATAGAACAAAGAACTTAGAATTTAGAAATTATGGAGAATCTGATTCTGAACTTAAGCAAAAAATAGAAAAACTCTTTGATAAAGCAAAGAAAAAATGGGAAGGTGTATTTAATAATGATGAGAAAATTAAACTTTCTCCTTCGCACCTAAGTGTATGTGTATCATCATTGCAAAATGTAAAGTTATTTAACTCAAATTTAGAAGTGATTGATGATGCTTTTGAATATCTAGTGAATAAATCCTCAAAAGGTGAAAAAGGGCAATATTTTACTCCGCGTTATGTAATAGATATGTGTGTAAAAATGCTAAATCCCAAAAAAGATGAAAGTATGATAGATACTGCAAGTGGAAGTTGTGGATTTCCGATACATACTTGTTTTTATGTGTGGCGTTCAATTTATAAAGAAAGAGGCATAGAAGCAAGTCATCTCTTTACAGCCCAAGAAAAGATTCCTGAGTGTCAAGATTATGTAAAAGAAAAAGTGTTTGGTATAGATTTTGATGAAAAAAGCGTGCGCGTATCAAAAATGCTTAATCTAATTGCAGGTGATGGGCATACCAATGTTTTGTATTTAAATTCTATTGACTTTGATAGATGGGATGAGTGGGTAAAAGATGATGAAGATTGGCAAGATGTGTATTTTGAAGGTTTTAAACGCTTAAAAAATTTAAGAGCGACTAAAAATCAAAATAGGGATTTTAATTTTGATATTTTAATGGCAAATCCACCTTTTGCAGGAGATATAAAAGAAAGTAGAATTTTAGCTAGATATGAGTTGGGCAAAAAAGAAAATGGCAAACCTCAAAGTAAAGTAGGAAGAGATATTTTATTTATCGAACGAAATTTAGATATGTTGCGTCCTGGTGGCAGAATGGCTATTGTGCTTCCACAAGGGCGTTTTAATAATTCAAGCGATAATTTATTGCACAAAAAGCTAGAATCTTGGCAGTTGTAGGACTTCATGGAAATGTCTTTAAACCACACACGGGGACAAAAACAAGTGTTTTATTTTTACAAAAATGGGATGATAAATTATGTCCAAAGTGTGAGAACTATAATATCTTCTTTGCTACGATGAGTGAGCCTAGCAAAGATAATTCAGGCGAAAAGATTTATTACCCACTTTTAGATTCTCATGATCATTTAGTTGTAAAACATGATTTGTTTCATCCACATTTAGAAGGCGATGAACCCATAAAACAAAAAAATGAAAACCAAGAAGATTTTGATAAAAGAATGCAAGAATATAGGCTAAATATGGAAAAATACAAAGACTTGCAAAAAGATGGCATAGCTGAAGCTTTTATTGAATTTGCAAAGAGTGAAAATTTGAGTTTTTGGAAAGAATAAGCGAATGGATAATATGAAAGAATTTAAAATTTTTTGCGATGAAAGCAATCATTTATCCTACAAAGATAATCCAACTTTGTGTTCAAAGGTTATGGTATTAGGAGCGCTTAAAGTTCCATCATCTGAAATTATTAAAATTAATAAGACAATTAAATATTTAAAACATAAATATAAATATAATAAAGAAATTAAATGGACAAAACTAAATTTAAGTCAAAAAGGTTTTTATGATGAATTATTAGAATTCTTTTTTTCTTCTGTATATATGTGGTTTAAAGCTATATTAATTCCAAATAAAACTATTCTACAACATGATATTTACAATCAAGGAGATCACGATTTATTTTATTATAAAATGTATTATCAAGCATTACATAATTTAATAGATATTGATACAAAAATAAAAATATATCTTGACTATAAAGATACGAAGAGTGGAGATAAAATAAAAGGATTGGAAAAAGTTTTGTTTAATAAATTTAAACAATCAGTAAATATAAAAATTTTTACAATTCAATCACATGAATCAAATATTATTCAACTTGTGGATTTATTAATAGGCGCTATTTCATATAAAGCAAGAGATGATATAAAACACACAAGCAAAATAAAAAATCATATTGTAGATAAAATTGAAACATTGGCAACAATTAATATAAGAGATATCAAAGTGAAATACACAGCTACAAATTATACAAATAAAACGCTAGATATTTCATATGCAATAGATAAAGACAGGTCAACAATGTATGAGAAAACAAAATATACATTTTACAAAGAAGATGGAAAAACGAAGATTAATTTAACAGAAAATAACATTAAAGTTACTAATGATGCGGCATCATATGAAATTAGAGATGGAGAATTATATGTAACAAATAGTGAATTTAATGGAACAAATAAATTTTCAAGTGTATCAGAGAAAATAAATATTAGTCCTGAAAATAATGTGTTTGCAATGGGTGAAAACTATGTTATAAAAATAACACCAATAGTTATATTAAACGGAACAGAAGAATGTGAAATAGAAAATATAACTGAAAAATTTGAACTAAATGAATTGAAAGAACCAACAATTGGATTAAAAATGGAAAGAAAACAATTACCAAACAGTAGTAAATATATAAGAATACCAATTTCAATAGGAGATAGTGACGGAATTATTTATGGTTCAGATTGGGGAGAATATTCATTAAGAGTCTATAAATATAGAGATAATTCACAAACTTTATCTGAAGTAAAAATATATGATAAATTGCAAGATGGAACAAATATTACAGGAAGTACATTTGATTTACAAAAAAATGCTTCGAATTATTCAGTATATGTACAAGAACAAGATATAGATTATTCATATAATTATGTTGTTAAAATAACTGTAAAATATGATAGAGAAAATACAGGAAAAAATCTTGAAACACATACAGAAGAATATACTTTAAAGGCAATAAATAATGACGCAGAAGTATCAATTGGTAGTGCGACTTTAGTACAAAATGGAACAAACTGTGAAATAAGATTATATGATAGTTATTATAATATTGGAAAAATTGACAGAATAGAATATTCAATTTATGACTTGGTAAATAACTATATTAATACATCAGAATTTTCACCAAAATGGGTACCAGGAACAGACGACCAAAACATAGAATACTATAAGACAACATTACCTGTTGAATTTACAAGTGGAATAACATATACAATAAAAATGAACTTATATGCCGGAGACATATTAGTTGGACAAATAGATACAACTTATATACAAGAATAAAAATAAAAAAGAATAGGAGGTGATGCCCTTTTGAGAAACTTAACATCAGGAAATAAAATGAATTTTACGGTATTTGCGGTTATAGTTTTAATAATTTTAATTATATTAATAACAAGTGTTGTAATGGTTTTAAAAGTGAAAAAAGATGAATATGAAATATCATCACAAGAAAGTATATATGATAAAGATTACAATTTAAAGGAAAATGTAACCAAAAAAGAATACAACTTAGGAAGTTATGCAATAGCATATAACAAAAATATGAGAAACTTGGATTTATTTGGAAATTTCTATCAGGTTTTAAAAGGTGGGGATATAAGTAAAATATCAGGTTATAATACAGTAAGTGGAAATGTACAAAGCTTATTTTACAAAATTGATGATAGAAAATATTTAATAGCATCAAGAAATATAAAAAATGATACAGGCACACTTTCTACTCAAAATTATTTAATAATTATAATAGACAAGCTTGGAAATGCATTATTACTAAATAATGAAATAAATGCAAAAACAATAAACCAAATGATAATAAGTGCAGATGATTTTGATTTTGACGTTGCAAATGAAATTTTAATGTACAACAATGAGAGCATCAATTTGAAAAAAATCATAGGAAGTACAAACCAATATGTACCAAAAGAAGAAAATGAAACTGAAGATGAAAATACAACAGGAAATACACAAATTGCAGATAATGGACAAAACAATGATGGCAACAATGGAGGAAATAGTGGAAGTTCTACAATAATAAACAATAGAGATGACAGCACAACAACAATTATTGGTGGAGGTTCAAATCAAGGTTCGAATTCAAACACAAATTCAGATACAGCAAATTCAAACTCAAACACGAATTCAAATACAAATTCGGATTCAAACAAAGATAATGGAAAGCAAGACACATCATGGGTAGGAAAACTAAATGAATGGATGCAAAAAGTAGCAGCTGGTTTCCAAAGCATATATAATGGAAACTCTGGCAAGAAAGATGATACATCACTTGCAAAAAGCATTTCATTAAATAGCTTAAGTGCAGATGTTACAACAATAGACATAAATTATGCAGTTGTAGACCCAGAAAACAAATACAATGTTGTATATGCTTTAGTATCAGATGGAGTAAAATCATATAGCTTGTCACTAGATAAAAAAGCTACAACATACAAACTTACAGGATTAGAGCCAAATACAAATTATTCAGTAGAAATTGGTTACAAAGTAATATATGC
>CAKVMF010000065.1 GCA_934771675.1 uncultured Clostridia bacterium | reverse complement strand
AGCTTGCTCTTATCAACTGAAACGTGGACTTGATATATCACACCATCAACAACAAAGGTGTAGTCAGGGTAAACAATTTTGCTCATACTTGCAGCAGCGGCATATCTACCAGCTTGATCCAAGTCGTTATAAGTGTTTTCCTTTGTTGCACTTGTGCCAAACCCATTGATGTAGGTTAATTGGTCATCAATGGAAGCATCGAAGTAATATTCCATTGGCACAAGAAAAGAACCGGTAAATTCATCAGTCTTTCCGTTTGGATTTTTTTCGTAATAGATAAGTTCTGGTTGAAGCAATCGAAGTCTACCTTCAGAATCATAACCAGTTTCTGTTGCCGCATCGACATTACAAGCAGCAAGCAAACAAGATGCAAAAATTGTGATAACAAAAACCAAAATTTTTGACAACTTTGAAAAGAAATTTTTGAATGATTTTCCAGATGATTTTTTCATATGAATCCCACCTTAGTTTAGTTTGTTTCATTTGCGCTAATATAACACATATATTATACTTACTTATTTTATCAAATAATGTCGAATTTGCAAACAAAATTTGTAGGATTTTTAGCCCTAAAAATGGGCAATTGTTATAAAATTAAAATTATATTTTTTTGAAATTTTATAGTTATTTATAAATAACAATCCGTGCAAAATTTGAACTTATAATGGTTTTGTGGGATAAACAAAAGCAAACTCGTTCTAAATTTATAACTTGAGCATAAATAAATATATTTCTTGAGAAAAATTTTTTGGTCAATTTGCACATATTTTTAATTTTTTTTTAAAAATATTGACAGGGGTCAGCAATATCTCAAAAAAAATTATATTAGAATAAAATTGTGATGCACAAGTTAGCGTCACTTTATCTCAATTCAGCCAAGGAGTAAGTTATGGAAGACAAAGAAAACATTGCGAAAAACCCGCAACAAAAAAATGCAGAAACAACAAGCAATCAAAATTTGTTAAAAAAAGAATTGTTTAGAGATTTTTGCAAATCGATGAATGATGAGATGAAATTCAAGTTCTGGATAAAAACACTACTTTCATCTTATCAAACAATACCTGAAATCATTAAAACGATTGATAAAATTATTGAAATTCAGGCATCAACAGTATCCTTTTCAAGCGATATTTTCAATGGTTCAAAAACCGTTGAAGGGCAGGTTGAAAAAGTTATTGATTTGACAGAGAGAAAAAGTTCTCTATTAAACATCTATATCATGACAAAAGAATTATTAAAAAACTTAACAAGTGGAGATTACGGATATATTGAAAAAAAATTTATCTACAATTGGAGCATTGAAGAAATTTCAAAGTATTTTGGAATTTCAACAAGAACCTCTTACAGAAAAATTGACAAAACAATTGACGAAATCTATCACGTTGCATTATCAAAAAATTGGTCAACAAGATTCATTGAATCACAAATTTCAAGGGAGCAATGGTTAAAAGGCAGATTTGTAAAAATCATTCATGATTATTTCAAAAATTCAAGCCTAAGCAATTCAACCAAAGTTTATGATGTTAAAAGTAGAGTTGACGAGTTAGAAAAAGCTCTTTAATTATAACAAATCATCATCAGATTCATATGTAGGAAATTCAGGATAAGCTCTTTTTGATTTTTCTTGAATTGAATAATTTTGCTTTTTAGGCAGTCTTACAAATGATTTCATTTTAAATTTGTCAATTGGGCTTTCAACTGATTTTCCAGCATATGAATTTGAATATGCACGTTGATTTTCACTAAAATTACCACTTGATGATTTTTTTGAAAATTCACCAGAAATTGTATTATTTTTCAATTTTTTTACAAATTTATACAAAATAATAGAAATTAACAAGATAATTGGAACCGATATCAAAGCAATAATTATTGTCTTGGCTGAAGACGAGATAAAATAATTATTTGAATTAGCTGCTTGATCATCAGCTTTTTCAATCACATTATTATTTTGCTCTGGTTCCGGATTCTTTTCTTCATTTATTGCTATATTTGATAAGTTTGTTATGTTTTCGCTATAGATATAACCTTCATAATAATTGGTTGCATTTGAAACAGGTGTGTATGAAACATAATACCACAAATTGCTAATTCCACCACTTGGTATAGTTCCGTAAATTTCCGCTATATAATCAATGTTTTTTGTTCCAGCAGAGATGGTTGTTAAAATCGTTCCAGACGAAACATCTGGAGCGGACCAAAGTTGAGTTCCCGAAGTTTGCTTTATATCAAAAGTAACATTTTCTAGCGACTTAACGTTAGGAATAAATTCAGCAACAACAATTTTTGATGCTTCAACATATCCAACAAATTTGTCATATTGAACTTTATAGCAATTTTCAGAAACTGTGGACAAAATCTTCACAAAATATGTTTCAGGAACTATAAACCAAATATTTTTAAATTCGTTCTGAAATACAGAACTTTTATAAAGTGTGCAGTTCGAAAGAGCCTTTGCATAACAAGTTGATTCTTGGTTTGCACAGGATGCTTTTGGAAGATTTTCGTTTGGCAAAAATTGCAACAACAAAACTAAAATTATTAATATTTTCTTCATATTTACATTATATTTTAACCAAAGTTAATTAAAAATGCGATTTTTGTCGAAAAATAAACATTACAAAATTAATATAAAATTTTATGAAACAATCAGATATTTTAACCTTATCAAAGGTTTTAAAAGAAATAAACAATAGAAATCTTAATTCTTTACTCAATTACAACACTGGAAAAATTATTCATCAAAAACAACTATTATTTCACAAATCAACAAAGCGCAATAGGTGGGTGTTTGGTGGAAACAGAACTGGAAAAACAGAGTGCGGTGCAGTTGAAACAATTTGGTTATCCCTTGGAATACATCCTTTCAGAAAAAACAAAGATGAAACTCAATGTTGGGTTGTCAGTCTTTCAACGAGAGTACAAAAAGAAGTTGCACAAGCTAAAATTTTAAAGTATCTACCAAAATCATCCATTGTTGAAATTATTATGAACACAGGCAAAAAGAGTTCACCAGAAAGCGGAGTTATTGAATGTTTGGTCGTTAAAAACATTTCTGGAAAAAACAGTAAGATTTGGTTTAAGTCTTGTGAAGAAGGTAGGGAAAAGTTTCAAGGAACAAGTCTTGATTTTGTGTGGTTTGATGAAGAACCTCCTGAAGATATTTACAATGAATGCAAAATGAGAGTCCTTGACAAATGCGGTGAAATTTTTGGAACAATGACTCCTTTAAAAGGATTCACATTTATCTATGATGAAATCTATTTAAACTCAAAAAATGATCCCGAAGTTTTTTATGAATTTATGTCTTGGGAAGATAATCCATTTTTGAACAAAAAAGAAATTGAACGTTTAACGTTTTCAATGTCAAGTGATGAAATTAACTCAAGAAAATATGGTCAATTTGCATCAATTGATTCTGGGCTAATTTATCCAGAATTTGATTCAAATATTCACATAATTGATCCTTTTGAAATTCCACAAGATTGGCAAGATAATTTATCCATCGACCCTGGGTTATCAAATCCATTGTCATGTCATTGGTATGCAAGGGACTATGATGGAAATGTTTATGTCGTTGCCGAGCATTATGCAAGCAACAAAACTATTGAATATCACGCTAGTAGAATTGAAGAAATTTCAAATTCATTAAACTGGAAAAGAGCATCAAATGGAATGATTGAATCATTGATTGATAGTGCTGCAAACCAACGAACTTTAGCTTCAGAAAAAAGTGTTACTGAACTATTTTATAATTACGGGATTTTATGTAATGCAAATGTTAACAAAAATGTTTTAGCTGGAATTTCAAAAGTTAAATCTTATCTGAAAAATATAGATGGGAAAACTAGATTATTCATTTTTTCCAGTTGCACAAATCTGATACGTGAAATGAAAAGCTACAGATGGAATGGCAATGATGCACCAGTAAAATTTGATGATCACTGCCTAGATGAATTGAGATATTACATAATGAATATATCAAGCGAAAAAATACGAAAAATTGAAAAAACAGAGATACAAAAAGACAAAGAAAAACTTATTAGATTAATAAGGCAAAATCATGGGTAAAAAAAATTTTTCACAAAAAGATTTAATTGATTTATTAATCAAAAAGGCCAATGGTTTTTATTACACAGAAGAAATCTTTGAGTATGAAAAATCGCAAAAAACATCAAAACAAAATGAAAATATAGAACAAAAATGCAAAAATATTAATTTTTTTGATGTTTTAGAAAGCAACAATACAAACGCATCTCAAGGCAAAAATGTTAACGATAATGATAAAAAACTTAAACAGCAAATTTCTCAAGATCTTGCTCTTTCTAAGAAGAAAACTTCCACGCATTTTGTTCCGCCTGATATGCTCGCTATTAAAATTTTGTTTGAGATTTTTGAGAAGAAGATAGACGGAACAGACGTTGAAAAACTAACCGACAAAGAACTTATCGAATTAAAAAATAAACTTATAATGGAGCTTATCAATGATAGTAAAAATAATAACTGAAAGAATGAAATGTGATACTGTTACATGTAATCAAGATGCAATATGTGTTATATACACAAACAATTACAAAGGAAATCTTTTCTTATGTGGAGAATGCTTTGAAAAATACAGAAAATTATTTAAGGAAAGCATGTATAAAAATGAAAAAAAACAAAATTAAATATTTCTATTCAGAAATTGAAGATGCGGCAATCGTAAATTCAATTTCAAAAGACTTTAAAAGACGCCAAGACGAAAGAAGAATTTTTGATAAAACTTGGGAACTCAATATGAACTATTATATGGGAAATCAGTTTTCATATATCGACAATTCAGGGAACATTAGTGATATCGAAAAAAAATATAGCTGGGAAAATCGTGAAGTATTTAATCACATTGCGCCAGTTATTGAAGCAAGACTTGCAAAGCTTGACAAAATTAAACCAAACCTTGACGTTCAACCAAACAGCAATAGCGACAACGATTTATATTCAGCAAAACTTGCTAAAGCCATTCTTCAAACTTCAATTAAAAACAATTCACTAGACTCATTAATTTCAACAGCAACAGCTTGGAGTGAAATCACAGGAACAGCTTTTTACAAAATCACTTGGGACAATTCAATTGGAAATATTGCAGCAGTGATTGATGGCAAAAAAATTAAAAATGGTGATGCTATAATTTCGGTTTGTTCACCATTTGAAATATTTCCAGATTCAAACGGAGCAGTCGAACTTGAAGATTGTTCATCAATAATTGAAGCTAGAGCATATCCTGTTCAGACCGTAAATTCAATGTGGAACACAAACTTATCAGGCGAAGATGTTGATATTTACGAACTTAACAAATCATCAATGTTATCTGGAATGTCTGGCAGAAGCAACATAACAAAAGTCACACACTCAAAAAAACACGACCATGTTTTACTTATTGAAAAATATGAAAAGCCAACAAGTGAGCATCCAAGTGGAAGATTAACAATTATTTGCAAAGACAGATTGCTTTATGATGGAGTTTTGCCATATAAAAACGGAAAAAATCAAACACCAACTTATCCTTTTGTTAAACAGGTTTCAACGAAACAAGTTTCTTGTTTCTGGGGAACAAGCGTTATTGAAAGATGTATTCCACTTCAAAGAACCTATAACGCTATCAAAAATAAAAAACATGAGTTTATTGAAAGGTTAACCAGCGGAGTTTTAAGCGTTGAAGATGGTTCCGTTGATATCGATAATTTGGAATATGAAGGACTTGCACCTGGCAAAATTTTGGTTTATAGAAATGGTTCAACGCCACCAAAATTTTTGGATGCAGGATCAATCCCAACTGAACTTGAACACGAAGAAGATAAACTTCTAAATGAAATTAACAAATTATGTCTAATTCTATCATAACATTCTTTTTTTTTTTTTTTTTTTTG
>CAKVMF010000064.1 GCA_934771675.1 uncultured Clostridia bacterium | reverse complement strand
TGCGTGAAAATGCGAAAATAACCGCAAAAAATTATTTGATTGATGCGGTTTTTGATGAAAATATTTCATTATTCAAAAAATTAATAAACTCTTAAGGATTGATTATGACGGCAAAGATATTGCAAAACAAATGGCTAAACTTTGTGATTAAGCATAAGTTTGAGTTTTCGCTCGGCTTATGTTCTTTGCTTGTGTTTTTATCTGGAATATGGTCACCTTTTGTCTATTTTGCTTGCGCCGTTGTTTCAATCACTTATCTTTTTTCAAAACCAGATGAAGTGCTTTGTGGACTTTTATATTTTGTGTTCTTTTCAGTTGCAAGAGTGTTTTTTATGTTCAATCTTTGCGCTGGACTTGCGTCACTTATTATCAACTATATTATTCAGGTGAAAAGAAAAGAAAACAAAGTTTATCTTTTTCCACTTATCTTGACAACTGCAATGCTCGCTTTTTATAGCATCATTCACTATGAAGTTGGATTTAGCGGATTTGAACAGGGAAGTTTGATTATTGCAATTTTTTATGCTAGTTATCTCTTTTTCTGTTTGCACAAATCTATGGACTTTCAAAAAGCTATTGACTACATGGCTCTTGGTCTTTTGGCATCAACAATTCTTGGTGCAATTGCACTTTTGATTCCAACTTACAAATATTTTATCTACTTTATTGATGAATATTTCAGCAGACTTCAACTATTTTCTGCTCACACAAACCACCTTTCAATGAACTGTTTGTTCTTGATTGCTTTCGAAATTTACAATCTTATCAACCGCAAGAGCAGATTCTTGAAATGTGCACTTGTTATTATTTTTGCAATGGTTGTTGGATTTATGACTATGTCAAAAGCATTTATTGTTATTTTGGTTGGATTTGTTGCTTATCTTTCAATTTGGCTTATAAAAAAATACAAACTTAAATCGTTCCGAGTTATTATTCCAATTTTGATTGTGTTTGTTGTCGCTTGCTTTGTGTTTAAAGATTTTATGAAAAACATCATTGAAAGATTTTTCGTTTACAATTCTGACAAGTCAATTATTAACAAATTCACAACAGGAAGAAGCCAAATTTGGTTCACTTATATGGATATGATTCGTTCATCTGTTCCAAAAATGCTCTTTGGTGTTGGACTGTTTACAAATGAGCTTATTCCAATCGGCTCGCACAATATTTATCTTTACATTCTTTCAAGATTTGGGTTTATTGGTATTGTGCTTATTGCTGTGTTGATTTACAGCTATATCAAAAATTCTTCTGGCAGTTTGAAAATCAAATACGACAACATGCTTCCATTTTTGACCTATCTAATTTTGGGTATTGAAGAAATGATTTTTAGTGAAAGATTCTTTATATTCTTTATCATTTCGGTTGTGTTTATGGTGGATGCCAAAAATGCAAATGAAACCGACGAAAGTTACACCGCTTTTGACAACTTGATAAACAAAAACATCAAGTTTAATGAGTTTGCAAAAAAACTTACAAAGTCATCATCAACTATTCAAAAATCATCGTCAAAAATTTCTAAAAAATAAAGCAGATTAAAAGAAAAAATAAAACCTTCCACTTTGAAAAGTTAATTTCAAGGTGGTTTTTTATTGTTTTGTGGAAACTGTTTAAAATTGCTATAAAAGTTTTTACTTTTTTAAAGGGATTTGTTATAATTGTTTTGTAAAATTAATGTTTTTTGGAGGTTGTGTTATGCCTGTAGGTCCTTCACATAGCGCAAGGTCGGGTGGTTCATCTGGCGGAAGTTTTGGTGGTAGTTCAAGAAGTGGTGGCTTTAATTCTAGTAGGAGCTCATCAAGTCCTCGTCCACGTAGCCCAATTAATTTTGTTTGGTTTGGCAAACCAGTAGTTATTTCAACGGGCGTGCAAAACATGCTTATTTCGTTGATTGTTATTTTTGTTATGCTTGTTATGGGAACTGTTGGTTGCTTTATTAATTTTGGAACAAATTCAAAGGAGCTTGCGGATGCAAGGTCGTCAATCGCAATCTATGAATCCGATGCGGAGTATTATCAAAACTTGATAACTCGTGCAAGTTCAACAGCTGAAGAAGATGCTGCGTATATTAAAACAAAAGCTTACTTTGTTCCAAAAATGTATTCACAGTATACCGAAGATGATTTTAATAACACAGGTGCTTTTGAATATGGAACTTACAGAGGCGTAGTTTATTATTTTATCACTTATTGCTATAAAGATGCAGATGGAAATTGGCGTCAAGGTGAAACTTACACCCAATTCGCATCTTCTGCAGTGCGAGCAATGTTCAAAAATGCTGAAGGTTTTGATAGCGAAATACTTGAAAATTTCAGCAATACAACCGGCACAGGTTTGTCAGCAAACGTAATGGTTGGTGAGATGGATGTGGCTTATGTTAACGACATTGCAGAAGGTGGATATTTTTCAATCAACACAAACTATAGTCTTGACAAAAATATTGATTATTTGGCATATAAGTCAAGTTTGAAAGAGCTTGAAAGTTCAAAGAAATCTTCGCTCGTTTTGGGCATTGTTTTAACATGCATTACACTTTTGGTTCTTGCAATTGGAATTGTTGTTGCAATACGCAAAATCAAAAAAGAAAATGAAAAAGCTCAAGTTGAAGCCGCTGAAAATGCAGCAGCTATTGAAAAAGCAAAAGCTGAAGCTGAAACCGCAAAATCAGAAGCCGCAAAAAAGAATCGCTTCTGTCAATATTGTGGTGCACCTGTTGCAGATGGTGCGGAACAGTGTAGTGCTTGTGGGGCTCGTTTATTCAACAAAACTCCAAACGGCAAAAATTAAACAATTAAGTTCGTCATACGAAAAATCCCCAGACACTCATTTACGTCTTTGTAAAATCGAGCCTGGGGATTTTTCTATTCCTTCTTTCTTATTCAATTTTTGCCGTTTGGGGAAACATAAAACTCCTGCCTAGAATTTTTTTTGAGCCTTGTTTCTTGGCTATTTTTTGCCATCAGAACCGCATGGTTGTTCAATTTTTGTCGTTTTGGAAAACATTAAGTTCGTCATATGAAAAATTTCAAATATATATTACCAAGGGGTTAAAATTAGGGGCGTAAAAAAAACAATCTTTGTTAAAAAAGCAGAAGCACAAAAAAATTGAGTAAATAATAATAGTCCCCACAAGGCAAAAATGTGGTAAGAATAATAAGGGTAAAAAAGGCAAAAATTGAGTAAATAATAATAGTCCCCACAAGGCAAAATGCGGTAAGAATAATAAGGGTTAAAAAGGCAAAAATTGAGTGAATAATAATAAACCCCACAAGGCAAAAATGTGGTAAGAATAATAAGGGTAAAAAAGGCAAAAATTGAGTGAATAATAATAAACCCCACAAGGCAAAAATGCGGTAATAATAATAAGGGTTAAAAAGGCAAAAAATTGAGTGAATAACAAGGCTCAAAAAAAATTCTAGGCAGGATTTTACTAACGTAAATGAGTGTCTAGAATTTTTTTTAGAAACGAAGTTAGTCGCTTAATTTTTTGCCTTTTTAGGAGTCGAGTTTGGCCACTATTACAGTTACTCCGCCAAACTTGAGTTTTTCAAGAAATTCATCAGGTGAATCAAAATGTTTTGTTTTATCATATGAAAATTTATAGGCCGTATCATATGCTCCAAAAACATCAATGCCGTTTTGTTTTGCACTGGCAAAAGTTTTTGCTGCGAGCTCGCTAATCTTTTGACGAATTGCCTTTTTAATGGCTTCATATTCTTCATTTGAAAGCACGCCATAATTTTCTCCGCAGACGATTTCATTGACCTCGCCGTTTGTAATTTTTAGTTCTAAGTCAAGAACCGGTGTGCCGTTTTCAAAGCGAACGTGTTTTTTTACGGACTTATGTTTAATATTAATCGACGCCTTACTCTGTGCGAGTTTTTCGCTCTCGATATTTTCAACAACAAGATCTGACGTAAGCGTCTTTTTATTCATCAAAATATAGCCTAAAAACTCATCGCCGGAAAGCTCCATAACAAACTTGCCATTCTTGAAACAATAAATTGGGCTTTGGGTTTCAAACAATTGTGAAGAACTCTCACTTCCACCAGAGCCGCCAGATCCTGACGAACTTTGCCCTGACGATGTGGAAGAATTTGAAGACCCCGCTGAGCCCTGACCGCCATTTCCCGAACCGGATGAGCTTGACTCGCTCGACCCGGAAGAGCCAGACGATTCGCTTCCGCCCCCGCCAGAGTTGGAGCTTTCAGAAGAAGAATCTTTGCCTGCGGAAGTTTCGTTTGGCTTGAAAACAACCGTGCTTGCAAAGGCAGAATTTGAAGCAGTTTTGCTATGTTTTAAAAACTGCATAACGGTAACCATGAGCGCGTCGCTTTCACGCTCTTTAAACAAAAATACTTTTTGAAGATTCAGCCCAACTGAAAGTTCAACATTCTTTGTTTTTTGAATTTCTTCGCTGGCGCTTCCTTTTGAAAACAAAATCATGGTTGAAGACTTAACAATTTGGTCACGAACAAAGTAGTCTAAACAGGTTACAGCATCGTTTTTCATGCTGTCGCCAAGAATGATGAAATTTGTGTGTGAGTACGCCGCAACCTTGCCCGACCTATACGATAGGTTTGCAAGTGCGAGCGAAATGGTCTTTGCCTTGTCAGTAATAAATTCCATTGTTGCCGAAGCGCCCGGCGACTCTGTGCCTGGTGTATTTTTTACTATTTGAGCGGTGACTTCAAACTCATCATCGACTTTGTCAATTGCAAGCCCTGTAACAATAACTTTCATGTTAAGTTTTGCTTGATTTGAAAGGCTAACGGGGAACAGCAAAACCAAAATCATAAAGATTATCAGTCCTATGTGTTTTTTGAAAAACATCTTCATGCCTTCACCCCCTTTACTCTTTTTTTAGAAGAAGGCTGACGAGTTTTGTTTTGTTCATCCAAATCTGTGTTTTTACCTTGTTTTTTTGTCGCAAGTGAAAGCAGACAGGCAATAAGAAGAAATAGAAAAACAGCACATTTAACAATTGTTGAGAAAACACATCCTAGATTAACAAATAGTAAAATTTTTGAGTTTAAATCAACAAATAGTAGCACGTCTGCAAGGTAGAGTATCAAAACCAAGAATATAAAAATCCAGTAATTTTTAACTTTTGGGAATGTTTTTGAAATGCAAAATCCGGCAAGATATAGGCAGAGTGATGAACTCAAAATTGTGCCGATTTGTGTGAAGAGTATCAAAAACCAGTCGACTCTTCCAACGTCAACGCCAAGCATTGAATGTTCTGAAATCACACTGATTAAACTTGACTGCGCGGATGAGTAAACGCCATAAATTCCAAAGAAAGCAATAAACATAAAAATGGTCAGAGCCATTGAAAGGGTGTAGGTTAAAAGCGTCCATTTAAGTTTGATTTTGTTTGAATACCTGCCGATAAACAACACCAAAAAGAAATCGCCGAACCACAAATTAAACGGAACATAGCAGTCCAAAACGGCATGCATATTTATTGTTTGAAATGGGAGCACACTTGAAAAATCTGTCTGCGTTCCGCCAAAAACCGCGATTATAAAATAGCTTAAAATGATGATAAAAAAGTAAACTTCGGTAACTCGCCCGATGTTTTTAAGCCCCGACACAGCGAGATAAAACAGCACTGCGATAAGCAAAAGACTGAAAAGTGTCCACGACAGATTGTCAAATAAAATATGCGAGAAAAGGTCCTGAATAGACTCATACATAAGCAGGCATTGGAGCATGAAATAGACCGAGCAGGCGAGGAGTATCAGCCCGCGGACGGACATATAAAGCCACGAGCCCTTGTCTTGAAAATTATACTTTTTTGTATAGTTAATAATAAAGAATGCAAGCAGAATTCCAATCACGTCAATAACAAAGTAAAACAGAAGCAATACATAGCCGTCCTTGCCGAGCTTTGCGGCCAAAAGTGCGGGCATTTTTTGAACTTTTAACGAGATTGTGAAAATAAAAAGCATCAAATAAAATTGTCTAGCGCTCATC
>CAKVMF010000063.1 GCA_934771675.1 uncultured Clostridia bacterium | reverse complement strand
CTTATCTTTTCACTTGCTCCTCAAGATATGAACGACCTTGTTATTCTTTATGAAAAGGCCGGAAAAATCAACGAAAAAGAGCAGGATACGATTATTACAAACCCAAGAGGACGTGCGTTCTTAATGACTAGTGCTTATTCAAGAACAAACGTTGATATCTTGGTTAACGATAGGGTTCGTAACCTATTTGAAAAACTACGAGATGATGCAAAATAAAAAACGGAGGAGAAAACTAGAGTATGACTTTGGGCTTGGCAAAATTATATAGTTTTGTGCTGGGGTTATTTGACTCTAGTTTTTCTTGTTCTGTTATGAATTTTGGAAAGGTTATTTTAACTCATCTTTCAAACTTTTTTAGAAGTGCAATCAATTTTTTCAACGAAGCACTTTGGCTTATTATCAAATTTGCTCTCGGAATTTTGGAGGCTCTTCAATACATTATTGAAACATTTATCGGTTTAAATTCAACGGTTGATGACTACTTTACATTTGCAAAAAACAATGATTTTTTGAATATGCTTGTTAGAACATTTAGAGCGTTGCTTGCCGTTGGTATTGTTTTGCTTTTGATTTTTTCTATTTATGCTATCATAAAGCAAGAGGTTGACTTTGCATCAACTGGTTTTGGTGCGGACAAAAAATTAAAAGACAATAACAAGAGTGCCATAATCAAGGGTATTTTTACTAGGATTATGACAATGTTGCTTTTGCCTATTACTATGATTTTTGTTCTTTATGGAATCAGTTCAGTTTTATCATCTTTCACACAAGCTTTAACGGGCTATGAAGAAAAATCAACGGTTGCTGCAAACTTGCTTTGTTCAACCAATTATGATTCAAACAGAATGCGACGTTATGTTGAAAAAAATGAAAGAAAACCAATCATTATTCAGGCCTATGATGTTGACAAATATGCACTTTTTGACGATAACACACTTCTAGCAAAAGAAATCAAATCTTACGAAGTTCAAAATCGTTTGATTAACACGAATTTGTTATTGCAAGGTGATGAATCAAAAAAACTTACATTTAAAGAATCTCTCAAATATTCAAATGATAAGTTTGCAAATAGTTCACTTTTTGGTGATTATTATGAATCATTCATTTGCACACCAGAGCAATATCAAGTTATGGCTGAATTTATTGATTATTGCACAAAAACTGCAAAAACATTCTACATCAAATCAATTGATGACAAAGACATTGATTGGGGATATGTTGACAGTGCAGTTTTTGACCAAAACAATCTCAGCTTAACCATCAACTACACTGATGCAAGCGATCTTGATGATGATGGCTCAACAAAAGATACTTACAAAATTGTTTATCAAACGAGCTATGAAGTTACATCTCCAATTTCAGATGCAATGGATGCAATCAAAGCAATGCTTGGTATTGGTGATTATGAAAATCTTTTCAATGAAATGGAAAGGGAAAATGGTTCAACAAACATTGTTCAATGGGCAAACGAAAAAGCCTTGATTAAACTTTCTGATACATTTAATGAATCAGATTCAAGCACTTGGACAGTTGCTGACCAAATCATTGTTTATGAATATTATCATTTCAAAAGAAATAATACACTTGCAACTGATGGCGAAAATGCAATCACAATAGATGACCTTCAAAATACAGGACTAGAACTTGAAGCTCTTAAACTTACTTATCAAAATGAAATTCTTGTTGATGGAGAGCCAACAGGTGCGTTGACTGAAGAAGCAACCATCAATTGCGTTTTGATTAACGGAACATATTATATTGTTGAAAAATCATCAACTGAAGCTGATAAAGACGGAAACTTGTATTATGTTTTGAAAGGAACAAATGTTTCATCAACTGACAATACAAAGTTTTTGGGTGACCAAGTTGTTAAAATTACAAAATTAAGCAACAAAACAGTTTTGAAACTCAGCAGTAGTTTTGATATCAATAATGTTGATTCTTGGACTTCAACAGACCAAATTATTGTTTATGAATATTTTAAAGATATCACATATAAAAACATTTTAAGCTCAATTTCATTTACATCATTTTCATCAGGTGTTCAACTTGACACAACTTATCAAATTTCAACAGTTGACCTTAGAGATAATTCATCAACACCTATTGGAAACTTTGCTCTTATAAATAATCAATATTACAGATTGAACTCTTCATATGAACTTCAAAGCAGCCACAACTTTTTGCTTCCAAGTGATGGGGCAGGAACATTGTATTACAAATTTTTGATTAACATTGACGAAAATATGAAGGATGTTGGTATTGAATCTGATGACTCATTTTTGAATGATGTTATTTTGGACAGTGTTACAGGCTTTAAGCAATTTGGCGAATTTTCAATTGGAGCAGGTTGTGAAGACCTTGCTGAATATTATGAAAACTTCACATACAAATTGAGCAAAACATTCAATTATGGCGAGTATTCAACTTGGACATTCCGTGATTATTTCTTGTTCTATTTATACTTGTCATACCCAGCTCTTTTTTCAAACAACCTTGAGTCACTTAGACTTGTTGGTTTGCAAGGTGAAATTGGCAGCACTTGCGGTGCAACATTCACCGAAACTTCACCAGTTTATATTAAGCTTGCAAATGGAAAATACTTAAACGTTAAAAAATTGGAAACTATTTCTGAAAGAAAAATCACTAGAAAAATTGATTCAGAAGGAACTCTCCAAAACAACACTATTGATACTCTTGATTCAGTTTTGTTTATAAACAACTTTGATTCATCACTTTTGCTTCGTGCAGATACAGATTATATCAAACTCGAATTTTCAGAAAACTATAGTGAAACAAACATTTCAACTTGGACAGTTAAAGATATGCTCTTAACTGCCTTTGCTCGTGCTGGTTATTTTGGAAATGTTACAATCGATGAATTGAAAACCACAGGATATTTGTCCTTGGTTTACAAACTTCAAGAAGTGGCCGAAAGAGATGATAGTTTCAATCCAACAAAAACAAATACCTATTATCTTTACAGATTTGGTCAAGCTTACGATGATGCAAATGATTCTGAAAAGAGAAAAACGGTTTATCTTGATAGCAGAAAAATCTTGAACTTTAATGCTGGAAACAACTATGCTGCGCTTGAAGGCTCAACTTCAGCTGCAAAGCAATACAACTCAATGGAAGAGTTTTTTAATTCAAAAGCAATCAACTTTTTGATGAAATACTATTCAGATTTGAAGATTGAAGACCTTGTTGCGGATGAAGATTATATTGTTGACAGCATTTATTCAGCATATCAATCAAGCATCTTCACTTATGATGAATTGTTCAAATTGTTTATTCATAGCAATAACACATTTGATATTTACGGCTCACTTTTAGAGTATACTTACACAAACAATAGTTATGTGTTTGAAGATCTTTCAACTTGGAAGGCTCTAGATGCAATAATCTATGCACTAACAGGTAATTTTTCAGGAAGTTATACTTCAAAAGTTTTAACTTTAAAGAATGGCGCTGACACTGAAAGATTCTTTATTGTTGGAAACTACGGAGTTAAACTTGATGGAACGCAGTTTAAGATTTCAGCTGACCCAAGCGGAAAAATTACATCACAAACTTGGATGCCAAGCCTTGTAAATTACAATACTCTTAAAGATTTTTACAATTCAACAGTTTCAAAACTTGTAAAAACAGACCTTGATCCAAGCGATTTAATTAGAATTTCAAACGTTTCATACAAATATACAACTGGTTCTGCAACAATGACCGGTAGAGGTGACTCTTACACAATTTCTGGTAAATGGACATATTTTGATGTTGCGGTTGCAATGGCAAAAGAAGCCTTGGCTGCAAGCACAAACTACAACTTTGATATATATGAAAGCAGGGCAACGAAAAAAACATATGCTCGCTTGAACGACAACACTTACTTTGAAATTTCAAAAACTTATGGTGAGCAAACTGTTTATTCAAATACACTCGGAAAGATTGAGTGCTTGACAGCAAACTTATTTTCAACCGACGCATCAACTTATAGATTTAAAATAACAAAAACTGGTTTAACAAAAACAGATGCTGCATTCTATGCTCTTACAAACTACACTAGTGAAGATGAATTGACTTACACAGTATACAAAACATCAGCACTTGGCGCTGGTTTAAACAAATATATTTGTGTAACTAATATAAATGGGGAATATTTCGACAGAATAATTAAAGTTGATAATACTCCACTTAAAACTTATGAGTCAGATAATGCGATTGTTATGGAAACTTGGATAAAAAATATTTATAAAGACTATTATGCTAGTCGTTACACAAGTAATATTGACGATATTCCTCCAACAACATTTTCAGGCGAAACTGTTGAAAGCGTAACTTATCAAATTGCGAGCTTTAATGTTAAAGACACTTCAACTTGGAGTCCACTCAAAACTATTCTTTATTCACAAGGTTTGATTTCTAGTGAATCAGGCACAGCTATCAATATTTCTGGACAGATTTTGACTGAAAATAGTTCTAGAAATATGTATTTCAAATTCCAAGCATCTCAAGACAATGTTATGAAATATCATTACATCAATCTTCAAGGAATTTGCAAGCTTGATGTGTCTGCTGGTAACAGAATACAAGATATTGATAATTTTGCAAACTTGACTCTTTTGTCATCTGGCCTTTATAACATTGAAACTAATGATTATGGCAAAATTACAAACGTTTTAGGAACAAAAGATAGTTACTTGAATGCAAATTTTTATACCATTGAAAATGAAATACGAACAACTTATAATGGCTCAATAAAAGATATTTCTGGAGCTAACAAAAACACAACACTTTCAACCAACACAATGAATCTTAATGATGTTTTAACCTGGAATTTCTTTGACATGGCTTATTATTATCTCACAAATAGTTTGAGAAATAGTGATAGTTTTGTTGTTTATGGAACATCTGGTGATCAATACGTCTTGATAACAACCGAAACTAAATCATATTATGTTAACTTGAAACTTGATAGAGGTGGAATTGGCATCACAAGTTCAAGCGAAAATGTTGTATTTGAGCATTACTTTGACCCAATTGCAATTGTATACTCAAAGCTTTCAGGTGTGACAATTTCAAAACAAGAGCCACACACAGAATATGAATTTAAAAAGATAACATATGATGGTGTAAGCTATTATGTTTATGAAAATAACATCATTAAAATATCAACAATAAGTTCTGGCTCGGTTACAACATCAACTGAAGTTTACACTTATGAAGCAGGCAATAGTTCAGATATTTTTTCATCAAGTTTGTTTGATTATATTTTGGCTTACTTAATTGAATCTGGTTCATCAGTTTCATTTAAATCAACAATAACAACAATCAACAGCAAAAAATATTTTGATTATTACAACAAACTTATTTGCATTGACGGTCTTGTTGACAAGGGTATTATTGCAATTGATTCAACAAACAGAATTGTTCATTCAACCTCAACAAAAGTTTCAAATATTATTGATTTTAAATATTCAAAAGATGAACATGGAATTTTGACTTCAACACTTGAAGAAACAGGAACAAAAAAGATTAATGATTCTTCATATGATTCAGGTCTTAATGCAACTCAAGTGGCAATCAGAGATGATGAAGTAAATGCAAAACCAAACAGTAGATTTGCATCATTCAAATATGATCCAATCGATGAAACTGCTGCTGGAAAAACTTACTTGCCAGAAATTGAAGAAAATCAAAAATTACCAACAAAGATAAACCTTTCAAATGGATTCGTTTATGGAAACTACAACACTTGGAGTGTTTCTGACTTGGTTTTGCTTTATTTGTATGATCAAGGCTATTTGGCAGGATATGGTTATGGACCAATCGCAACTGGACTTATTGGTGTAAAAACAAACTTCCAACGTGTTATCAATAATGGAGGCGTTGATGTTGATATTCGCAGACTTATCACTCAAAACGCTTCTGGTGCAACTGAAGTTAAAACCGTTGTTTTAATTAAAAACACAACAAATGATGCACTTGTTGATCCTGGAT
>CAKVMF010000062.1 GCA_934771675.1 uncultured Clostridia bacterium | reverse complement strand
GCCTACAACCGAGCAAACAGGTCACAAACACAAAGAATGTACCGTTTGTCACTTAATTCTTGAAGAACAAGAAATTGAAAAGCTACCAATTGAAGATAACAATAATGGCAATAACGGCAGTGATAACAACCAAAACGGCGATAATCAAGATGGAAATCAGGGTGATAGTTCAAACAATCCAAACAACACGCCAAACAATAACCCAAGTGATAACGGCAACACACCTGAAACACAAAGCAACAAAACCATTACAATTGTTATAATTGTTACATCAAGCATTGTTGTAACCGCTGGAGCAACTACATGCACCGTGTTTGTATTCAAGAAAAAGCATAAATTGAAACCATAAAATATTTTCACAAACAAAAAAGCCTTGCAAAATTTGTAAGGCTTTTTGTTTTTAATAATTTTTACACTGTTTGAAAACCAAAGTTTTTGATTGCTTCAACAATGGCGGTTGAATTTGTTTTGTGAGTTTCAGCATTTGCGTGATTGTCAGCACCAGTTTTTGCACTGTCTACCAATTCAACAACTTTTATTCTATTTTTGAAATCAAGACTCTTGATAACATCATTTGCAAGTTTTCCGTTGCCAGAAGTTTTTGAGTTTACCGCCCAAACAACAACTGCATTTGGATAGAGTTGATGAATATGTTTAAGCAAGTTTTCAACAGCTGTTTTAAATTCTTGCTCGGCGGCTGCTTTTTCTACCGCTGTGAAATTCTTATTTGAAATATGTGAAGTCCAGTCGTTTCCGCCAATGTTTGCAACAACAACATCTGGAGTCCATTTTGAATGATTCCATTTTGATGATGTTGCCTTAACAGATTTTGTTGAGCCGTCACTGTTATATTCAGCAACAAGACCAACAGCATCATAGGCGTTTGTCATGGTGTCAACTCCCCTATAACTCCAGCACATTCCCATTCCACTTGCAGAAACAAACTGACATTCAGCGCCAAACTTTTCTGCAGTAATATAACCAAAACTTGAAAATGGTGATGAGTTTTTTGTTGTCCAACTCTGGCCAGTCGTTCCCAAACATCCGTGCCCTGTTATGCCAGAACTTCCGATTATTTGGAATCTTAACCCTCTATGCTCCGTTGGTCTCAAAAACTTTCCATCAGTGAAAATCTCATAAATTGAAGTGAGTGAATTTTCAGGTTCGCTACGTTTTAAGATTGTTGCTGTGTGATTTTCATTTGAAAGGTTTTCAGCAACCTTAACGGTTTGTTTGTCTTTTGTTAGCGAGAAAGCTGTCCCCTGCTCTGCAGTTTGACCATCAATCATACAAAGGAAATATGGTCTATTTTTTTCGCTGTCAGTGTTGGTTGCGTTGAATGAAACATACAAACTAGTTCCCGAAAAATTAACCGTGAAGCCTGTTGCGGCGTAATAAGTGTAAACCTGGTCATCAACATATTCGGTTCTACCGATCCAGCGAACAGCCGAGCTATTTTTGAGCGTACTGCCTGCAATATACGAAATCCTGCTTGTGCCTCCGCTATTAGACGAACAGCCAAGCAAGAACACAAACATAAACGACAGGCAAAGTGCCAAAACCTTTTTAAACTTCATTGTAATATCCTCAAAAAGCAAAGAAGCACCGTGCAGTGCCTCTTTGCCAAACTAGTTAAATTAATACATTGGAATGTAAGAAACTGATGCTGTGATTGTCATCATAATGAATATGAAGCAGCAAACAATTGCACCAACCCAAACGCTACCAGTTTTTCTGTAAATGATACGGTTCAAAATTGGAAGAATAAACATCATAACAACAAGACCAAATACCATGTTTACATACAACCAAACTTCATTTCCAGCACCCATGTAGGTGTAATATGGAACACCGGTTGAGAAGAAGCAAACGTAGTTGATAACAAGAATAAATGCAAGTCCGATGCTGTTTGCAAGAGCTGCAATAATTGTTGTTGTAACTTCGTTGTAGCCTTCTTTTGCAATGCTTCCGTTAACTCTGATTGCGTTTGAAAGGTAGAAGATAAGAATCAATGGAATGTATTCAATTGCTGTAACAAACATACGCCAGTTGAGTGGTGATGCTGAAATAAGCATGAATCTGAAATCTTGGTGGAAAATCAAGTAGCAGATTTCAACCAAGCCATAGAATGAAACAATCATAATCAAGCAAAGGAGCAAGATTTTGCCAACTTTTGCAAGAACTTGGAGAGGTGTTTTTCCACCAATCTTCATTGGGTCAATCTTTGTCCAATCGCAAACAGCAGGAGCACCGGTTTTCTTTGCACGAATCTTTTGAATAAGGTTGTCAATAAGCATTTCGCCAAAATAAATAAGTAAGCCGATAACGCCGTTAACGCAAGCCCAAAGCAAGATTGCATTTACCATTCTTGCTGGGAACACAAACGTGTAAACGCTAGACTTGTTTGCTGTTGGGAAGATTTCAATTGACAGGTTTGCCAGTGGAATATAATCCAAGCAAGCAATTATTGCCGAAATCAAAAGCGTTGTCCAGAACACACATTTTTTTGTAGCAGAACGTGGTTTGTTTGTGTATTCCCATTCACGCATAACAACCGGTTTGTTTGGACCAATTGTTGCGAAGAATTTTGTGTCCATCAAAACAAAGCAAAGTGCAACAATAAATGTGAATGCTGCGGCAAGTGCAAGGCCGTTAAAGAATTCTTTTCCAAACCAAATTTGATTTGTGTTTGAAAGAGATGTTTCCATGTTTAAAGTTTTGTTGAAGAAATCAATTGTGTTTGCAATGCTTGTTTTGTCATACATTTCAAAACAGTGATTGATTTTTTCTCTGTGGAACACACGATATGTTCCGTCTTCAATTGAACCGTCTTCCTTGTCAGCAACAATATCTGAATATGTGTAAGACTTTGTGCCTTCGCCGTTAACATCATTGTAGAATTTGAGTGAAACAGCTTCAAGTGAAGAAAGTTCTGTGTTGTAACGATATGAACCCTCATCATAATATGCATAGCTCATACCAGCATTACATCTGAGTTTTTTGTATTTGTTTGCAGAAGAAAGTTTGATGTAGCCTGAAATGTAAACAGACTTGATGATACTTTCTTCATAAGTTGCACCAGAGAAATCTGCGGCAAGCGAACAAACGTTTCCGCCACCTGCAGAGTGTCCAACAGCACCCATTCTGTTTTTGTCACAGAATTTAAAATCATCGGTGTTGTTGTAAACATATTGTGCAAGGTATTCAACACCATTTGCTCCGGCTGTTGAAGTTTCGGTTGTGCTACCTTGACCACCAGGGTCAGAGCAGAACACAACAGCGCCACGTCTTGCAAGTTCAATGCAATATTGAGCCATTGTTGCTTTTGTTCTAGTGAAACCAGGGAGAACAAAAACTACTGGGGCTTTGTTTTCTTCTGTTGCATTTTTTGGTTTATACATTGTAACGGAATAAGATGTGTCATTCCCCATAACAAATTGTTTTCCGTTGATTTCGCCATTGTTGTATTTTTTTGTCATTTCTTGAGTTAAAGTGAAGTCAGAAACTTCAACTTCAAATCCAGCTGTGTGGAAACACATTGCTGAAAAACTTGAAACAAAAATCATACAGAATGCAGCTATCATAACAATAACATTACATCTTTTGAAAAATGGTTTCTTTGGTTTGTCAAGCACTGGTTCAGGGCGACCCTTAAACTCAATGTTGAACCATTTTTTTCTTTTTTCATTTAAAATAATTCCGCCATAAAGGCTGGCAACTGCAATCACAACAAGAAGGATTGCAAGCCACAAACTTCCAAGTGCAAACGCACTAGCCGCACCAACAAAGAGAGCAAAAGTGAGAACATAAAGTGCTATGGAAGCAATTTTTAATAATAAATTTTTATTTTGATCTTTCATATTCTATTCTCTTTTGATTTATTTTTTATGCAGGAGTTTTTGCTGCATTAACAAATGTTGAGTCGCTAGAAGCCATCCAATCGTAAATAATATTTGAAATAGCATCATCAGTTAATCTACAAACATTTCTGTCTGTCTTTGCACCGAGTGTAATGTTGCTTGATGTCTTATCTTTAATCGTAAGACTCTTTATATCTTTAAAGCCCATAAAAACACCAACACTTCCAGCCGTTTCACTTTCAATTTCTGTAACGGTGTCATCAACACCAAGATCTTTACCATAGCCTTTTACCACAAGACCAGATAAGTCTGTGATACCAATACTAGTTAAATATTCTCTTAAAGCGGCTTCAATGTTTCCAGCAATAGTTGCGGTAACACCACTTGTTTTTGATTTTGCATAATAACCAACAATAATGGTTGCATTAACATTGCTGTCAATTGTGTATTCAGCAGTGATTGTTGTTGTTTCATCAATAGTAACATTTGTGTTAGGTGCTTTGAGTTCAGTTCCAACTCTCCATCCAGCAAAAACAAATCCTGCCCTTGCAATAGGTGCTTCAGGGAGTGTTACTTCTGCTCCAGGAGTAATTGTTTGTGAAGCAGGGCTTGTTGATGATGTTCTTGATTTTGGACCACTTGAAAATGATACTTCAATAAGAGCATTTGATCTAAATTCTGCAACAATTTCAGTTGTTGCTGAAACGCTTACAGATGCACCAGCATCATAAACTGTGTCACCAACTTTCCAACCAATAAAGGTGTAACCTTCAGCGGCTTCAACTGCTTCAGGAAGGGTGAATTTAACACCGTTCAAAATTGAGAATCCTGTTGGGCAAACAGCGTTTGCAGCAGCGTTCTCACCGAGGCTGTAAGTTACGGCACAATTTACCAAATCAACAGGTTTGTATTCTGAGTCAATATTTTCTTGAACATAGTGTTGGAACCAGTTGTAAACATCAATTGAAAGACTTTCTGTATTCAAAAGAATAAATCTTCTTCCGTCTTTTTTATTGAATGTCATTCCACTACTCTTTTTGATAAGAGTAACTCCACCTGCCGAATCAATGTTACTTCCGCAACCAAGGAATACATCAACATCGCCGTCAGCCATGATCTTAGCACCATAATCTGCAACGCCACCGTCATAACCCCTAATATCAACGAGTGCAAGTTGTTCATCAGTTGCACCCTTTGTTTTCAAATAATTTTTAAGAGCAGTTTCAATAGCACTCATTGTGCTTTCATTCAAACCAGATGTTGAAGTTTTTGTATACCAACCGAAAACAAAGTATTTTTCAACTTTAACTTTGTATGCTGGATAAAGTTTAACTTCACCATTAACTGCGTGTTCTTTTACATTGTTGTAAGAAATAAAGTTGCCTTCAACAACAAAGTCTTCTGATGTTTCATCCCAGTTTTCACTGGTTGACCAACCATAGAATTCTTTTCCTTCAGGAATTTTGTCTTCTGATGGTGGAGTTAAAATTGCATTGTTAAAAATGTCAATATCTCTTCGCTCTGTTTCAACGCCTTCAATGTAGGCAACAACAGTAACTGTTTTTGAGTTGTTTGATGCACAACCAGTTAGTGTCAGCCCAGCAAAGCAAAACAGCGCAACAACAAGAGCGACTACTTTTTTAAAGTGTTTCATTATTTTCTCCCTTTTGTATTTTTGTGGAGTTTTGATACTCCAGTTTTTATTGCTGCTTCTTCAACATATTTTGCAACGGTGTCATGAACTTTTTGGTCCCAAGCATATGGCAAAATATGATCAACAGCAAGTTCGCTTTCAGGTATGCATTCAGCAATACCCCTTGCAGCAGCTTCCATCATTTCATGGTTAACTGTTGTTGCTCTTGCGTCAAGCGCACCCCTAAACAGTCCAGGGAAAACCAAAACGTTGTTGATTTGATTTGGATATTCAGATGAACCAGTTCCATGAATATAAGCACCAGCCTCTTTTGCATCTTCAACTGAAATTTCTGGAAGTGGGTTTGCACAAGTGAACAAAATTGATTTTTCAGCCATTGAGCGAACCATATCTTTTGTTACACAGTTTGCAACTGAAACACCAACGAACACATCCGCACCTTTCATTGCATCAGCAAGAGTTCCTTTAAGTTTTTTGCGGTTAGTTATTTTTGCTAATTCTTGTTGTGCTGGGTTAAACTC
>CAKVMF010000061.1 GCA_934771675.1 uncultured Clostridia bacterium | reverse complement strand
GTTAAGGCAGGTGCTCCAGAAGATATTATCGGTTGGATTGATGAACCAAGTGTTGACCTTTCTAGCATTGCTATGAAAAATTGTCATATTATTTTGGCAACTGGTGGGCCAGCAATGGTTAAGGCTGCTTACAGTTCAGGAAAGCCTGCAATTGGTGTTGGACCTGGAAACACTCCAGCAATCATTGACAAGTCTGCAAATGTTGAGCTTGCGGCCAATTCAATAATTCATTCAAAGATATTCGACAATGGTATGATTTGTGCGTCAGAACAAGCAGTTTTGGTTGATGAAGCAATTTATGACGCTGTTAAAAATGAATTTATCAAAAGAAATTGCCACTTCTTAACCGAAGATGAAAAAGAAAAAGTTAAGGCTGTTATGTTTAAAGATGGGGCACTCAATGCAAACATTGTTGGAAAGTCTGCTGAAAAAATAGCTGAACTTTCAGGTGTAACTGTTCCAAAAGGAACAAAAATATTGCTTGCAGAAGTTGATGATTACAATATTGACACTGAAAAGTTTGCACGTGAAAAACTTTCACCAGTTCTTGCATTCTACAAATACAGCAACTTTGAAGAAGGTTTGGCAAACGCTAAAAGATTGATAAAAGAAGGGGGTTACGGGCATACATCTTCACTCTTTATTGACACTGTTCACGAAACTGAAAAACTCATGATTTATGAAGATAAAATGAGAACCTGCAGAATTTTGATTAATTCACCATCTGCATTTGGTGGTATTGGTGATATTTACAACTTTAAATTGAAGCCATCTCTCACACTTGGTTGTGGAACATGGGGCGGAAATTCAGTTTCAGAAAACGTTGGAGTAAAACATTTGCTCAATATTAAAACAGTTGCAGAAAGGAGAGAAAATATGTTGTGGCTTAGACTTCCAGAAAAAGTGTATTTCAAAAAAGGTTGCCTTCCAGAAGCACTTAAAGAACTTAAACAAGTTATGGACAAAAAGAGAGTGTTTATCGTTACCGATTCATTCCTTTACAATAACGGATTTATTGATCCAATTGTAAAAACACTCAATGATATGGGTATTCAAAATGAAACATTTTTTGATGTTCCATCTGATCCAACACTTTCATGTGCAAAGAAGGGTGCAGAAATAATTAAAACATTCAAACCAGATTGTATTATTGCAGTTGGTGGTGGTTCAGCAATGGATGCCGGCAAGATTATGTGGGTTCTTTATGAACATCCTGAAGTTGAATTTGAAGATATGGCTATGCGTTTCTGCGATATTAGAAAGAGAATTTATGAATTTCCAAAGATGGGCGAAAAAGCATACTTTATTGCTGTTCCAACAAGTTCAGGAACTGGTAGTGAAGTTACTCCATTTGCGGTTATTACAGATGATGCAACAGGAATCAAATATCCACTTGCAGATTATGAATTGTTGCCAAAGATGGCTATTGTTGATACGGACATGATGATGAGTGCTCCAAAAGGACTTACAGCTGCGTCTGGAATTGATGCTCTTATTCATTGCTTGGAAGCTTATGTTTCAGTTATGGCTTCTGATTACACTGATGGTTTGGCACTCCAAGCAATCAAAATTATATTTGAATATTTGCCAAGATGTTATGAAAATGGTCAAACTGACTTTGTTGCAAGAGAAAAAATGGCAAATGCTGCAACAATGGCTGGTATTGCTTTTGCAAATGCGTTCCTTGGAGTTTGTCACTCACTTGCACACAAACTTGGTGCGTTCCACCATATTGCTCACGGAATTGCAAATGCTCTTGTTATTGATGATGTCATCAGATTCAATTCTAGTGAAACACCTTCAAAAATGGGGACATTCCCACAATATGATCATCCAAAAACACTTCACAGATATGCTGAAATTGCTGACACATTGAATCTTGGCGGAAATGATGACAAAGAAAAAGTTGAAAACTTGATTAAGGCAATTGATGAACTTAAAGATAAAATTGGCATCAAAAAGACAATTGCAGAATATGGTGTAAGTGAAGAAGATTTCCTTAAAACACTTGATGATATGAGTCTTAAAGCATTTGATGACCAATGCACTGGTGCAAACCCAAGATATCCACTTGTTAGTGAACTCAAACAAATGTATCTCAACGCATTTTATGGCACACCAGGAAAAAATATTGACTAAATAAATTATATTATTTAAGCCACTCCAAGCGGGGTGGCTTTGTTATTGACAAAATTTTTAGGTTATGTTATAATAATTATATGGGAATGATAAATTTTGAAAATAAATTGATTGCAATTTACGATTATATCGCAAAACACAAAGATGAAGAACAATTTAAAAAAGAGTATGATTTGTATATTCAGCGTGATAAAAAAGCAGATGATTTGTTTGCTTTTATAACAAATTGTTTTGATTTTAACAAGCTTCCAAAAGTTGCAGGCAAAGAGTTTGATTTTTCTAAATTTAGAGCAATGTATCGTGGCGCTCCAAAAAAGACTTATCACGCAAATTTGCTTGTTGACACTGGTGATAGATATTTTGGGACTGGTGTTCATGGAAATGGAATATATTGCACAAGTGATAAAGATCTTGCAAATTTTTATATGCACAGAAGCAATGGCGGTGACACGATGGAAATGTTTTTGATGACATCACAGGTAACATCATCAAAAATGCTTCAACAATATTCTGAGTTTTTGAAGGGTGGGTCAGAGGAGTTTAAAGAAATTCAAACTATAGACTTTTTAAACAATTCATCAACAACACTAACAAGTGAATATTCAAAACAAAGACTTGAAACTCTTAAAGCATTTTTGGATAGCATTAAAGATCCAGAAATAAAAGGGAAGTATCTTCATGCAATGGAACGTGATTTGAGCAAACTTGCTATTATTTTGGGCTATGATGCAATCACTGTTTTTCCTGGAAAAGACAAAAGTGTTATTGTTTTGAACAGAAACAAAATCACCGTTTCAAAACAAGAATATGACAGAATTTATGACAAAGAAGAGAGAACACTTCGTCCATTTAAACCACAAAATGAAATTTGTCTTGATTATTAAAATCTTTACAAATGCTGAAAAATTAAGGTGTTATGTTTAACATAACACCTTTTTGGCTAAGAAAAAAGCAACCAAATAGGTTGGTTGCTGAAAATTTTAAAAAAGTGCCGAGCACACTTTTTGATATATGATACCGAAGCGGAAACCAAGTAGCCAACTCCTTTAAAGCTACCCAAAGGCACATAGAAGATTTTGCTTAGTGCTGCTGCGGTCAGGCTCTGACACGGTTCACAAAGTTCTATTGCTTTGGACCTTAATATCAACATCGCTTGCTTAATGCGGCCTTCCATACCACATACCTAGAAGTGCGGTCAATCCTGCTATAGTAGATCTCAGGTTACAGGGCACTACTAGCTCCCCATTTAGCTCGACACAAATGTATTATATCATATTTTGCTTAAAATGCAAGCAATAAATTTATCTTCGAAAATTTTTGGTGTCTAACTTTGATGAAAATTTGTGATTTTTCCGCTTAAAATTGGATTTTGATGAGTATAATGGGCAAGTTATCTCAAAAAATAGTTGAGAAATTCATTTATTTTTGCTATGATAGAAAAGTAAGGAGAACCTATGGAAACAAAAAATCAAAATGGTTTAAGATTTATTGCTGCATATAACAGGTTGGACCAAGGGCTTCGTGATATTTATTCAATCAAAAGAACCCTTACATTTACCGATATGATTCGCAAGGTTGCAACTGTTAACACTGTTGTTCGCAAGTTTGAAGAAGATTTGATTGATTATGCTAGACTTAGAAATGCGATTGTTCACAAAAGCAGTGATGAACTTATTGCTGAGCCAAACCTTGATGTTGTTGAAAAACTTGAAAAGATTGCAAGAATCATCAACACACCACCAAGAGTTATTGAGTGTTTAAGACCACGTAGTGTTTTTTGCGTTTCTGGTGACACTCTTTTGAAAGATGTTGTTTCTGAAATGAGCAAATCAGGTTATTCGGTTGTTCCGGTTTACATTTCTGGAACACTTGTTGGTGTTATCAACAGAAAGATGATTGTTGATTCTATTGGAAAATTTATAACTTTGGGGCAGGATATTGATGATTCTATCAATCAACCAGTTTCAAAATGCTTGGATATTTTTACCGAAACCAACCACTATGAAGTTGCTCCAACGAGCCTTACTATTGAAAACTTACTTTATATGTTTCAACAAAACCGCAAACTTTCAAGTGTAATTTTAACAGAAAATGGAAATTACACCGAGCCAGCAAAAGCGGTTATTGTTAGCGCTGATATTATTGATTTAAACACGATTTTGGATAACTATTAAGGAATTTTATGAAATTAACACACGATTGGAAAGATTACAAAGTTATTGCTACCGGTGATGGTGAAAAACTTGAAGATTGGAATGGAGTTATTTTGCTTCGTCCAGACCCTCAAGTTATTTGGCATGCAAAATCAAATCTTTCAAAATATAAAGGTTTACATGCTTGGTATCACAGAAGTGAAACAGGTGGTGGACATTGGCAATATTTGAAAAACACGCCAGATGAGTGGACTGTTTCATACAAAAATTTGAAGTTTTCACTCAAAACCATGGGTTTTAAGCACACTGGCTTATTTCCAGAACAAGCTTACAACTGGGACAAGATGATAGACCTTATTAAAAATGCAAACAGACCTATTTCAGTTTTGAATTTGTTTGGTTATACAGGCGGTGCAACCGTTGCTTGTGCATCAGCAGGAGCAAGTGTTTGTCACGTTGATGCTGCAAAAAACATGGTTGACAGATGCAAAGAGAATATCAGACTTTCAGGACTTCAAGATGCAAGTGTTAGATATATTGTTGATGATTGCTTTAAGTTTGTTCAGCGTGAAATTAAACGTGGACATAAATACGATGCAATAATCATGGATCCGCCAAGTTATGGAAGAGGCGCAAAGGGTGAAATTTGGAAACTTGAAGATAATCTTCATGATTTCGTTGAACTTTGCACCGAAGTGCTTTCAGATAATCCATTGTTTGTTTTGATTAACAGTTACACAACAGGGCTCGGTGCTACTGTTTTGGAAGATATATTAAACATTTCAGTTGGTTCAAAATTTAACGGAAAATGCGAAGCTTATGAACTTTGCCTTCCAACTGAAGAAAAGGGAGTTAGTCTTCCTTGCGGAACTAGTGGATTTTTCTTATTTGAAAAGTAAAAAATGGAGATATTATGGATATTTTATATGAAGACAATCACATTATTGTTGTAAACAAACCACAAGGTGTGGCAAGTCAACCTGATGAAACTGGCGACAAGGACCTTTGGACACAGGTTAAAGAGTATTTGAAAGAAAAATACAACAAACCTGGCGAGGCTTGGCTTGGAACTATTCACAGACTTGATAGACCAACAGGTGGTGCTATTGTTTTTGCAAAAACTAGCAAAGCTGCAACAAGACTTTCTGAGCAACTTAAAAATGGTGATTTTGATAAGACTTACTTGGCTGTTGTTTGCGGAAAACCAAGAGAAAGCAAGGGTAAGATTGTAAGTTATTTGAAAAAAGATGAAAAGACCAACATGGCTCTTATTGTTCCAAGTTCAACAACTGGTGCAAAACGTGCTGAACTTGATTATGAAACTCTTGAATACAACAAAGAAACAAACCATTCACTTGTTAAGGTTAAATTGTATTCTGGAAGGGGGCATCAAATTCGTGTTCAAATGAAGAGTATCAAATGTCCTGTTTATGGCGATCAAAAGTATGGTGGTGAAAATATGGACAAAGTTATGCTAAATTTGTTTGCTTGTGAACTTTCATTCAGCCATCCTGTTACAAAACAAAAAATGATATTTAGAGTTTATCCACCTGAAGATAAACCAGCTTGGAATGAATTTAAACTCGAAAAATATCTTTCACTAACAACAAATAACGATGATTAACAAGTGGAGCAAAAATTTGCTCCATTTTTTAAATTTTTGATATAAACAATGAAAAATTGGGGTGTTATGCAAAACATAATACGTTGGAGTTACTATGGATTTGCCAATTGAACTTAAACAAAAAATTGAAGCATTATATTTTGAACTTGGAAAGAAGAAAACTTCTGAAATTCGTGAAAAATTGACTTTCAAATATAAAAATCAAACAGGCAACAGTGCAAGTTTGATTGAA
>CAKVMF010000060.1 GCA_934771675.1 uncultured Clostridia bacterium | reverse complement strand
CATACTTCCGTCAACATAAGAAGCATCAATAACATCGTTAAACATTGATAAATCAACATTTTCCTTCAAGCAAATCTTTTTGTTTACATCATAAATTTTCAATATGTTATCAGAATCATCAATAAAATATATTTTTTCATTAAAATATGTTGAAAAAGTAGGGAATTTTATGAACATTGTGTAAGTTTTATCAATAGTTTCTTCAGCTACTGCAGAGGTTTCGCTTTTTGAGCTATTAATATTGGCATCAAACAAAAAAGCAAATGAAAACATTGCTAAACATAATAGCAAACATGAACTAACAATATTTTTCAAAAATTTATTAAAAGTTTTCATATACAATAATTATAACATTTTTGTTAAATATTACAAATAAAACAAACAAAAAAAATAAAAAACCAGCAATAATTTGCCGGTTTTTTATTTTATTAAACAATAATATTGTTAAGAATTATCACTATTTCTTTCTACAAATAAAATTGTAATCTTCTTGTTCAACAGACAATGTTCCATTTGCAAATCCAATGCTCTTCAAAACATCTGATGCTCTGTTGAAACCGTTTGTTGCTTCTTTCTTTGCAAGTTCACTTAATTTTTTAGAAAGGAATGAAACAACAGGGTTGAAGTATTTGGTTATGCTTGCAAATTTTCCAACACCCTCTGAAATATTATTACAGATGTAACTACCATTAAGTTCAAAACTGTTTGTTGCAACTCTGTTTTTGTAGTTATCAGTCTTGCTGTAAGTTGTGAGAATTGGAACAATATTAATTGTATAAACTGAATTTATTGCAGCGATACTATCATTTGATGACCGTCCAAACGAACCACGTGCGAACATATTTGCACCGCCAGTTAATCTCAAATAGTTCTTTGAAATATTTCCAATAAGTCTTGCAAAGGCTTCAGCAACCTTGTCAGTGCTTCCACCTTTGAATATGCTGGTAACTAAACTCTCAAGAGTACTGGTTTTTTGAGCACCTGTAACAATTGAGTTGTATGTGTCAGATGGACTATTTGAAACCGTGTAAGAATCTGCTGTGATCTTACTTGTGATTTCTGCTTTTGAATTATCGAGATATGCGTATCCAGGTTCAGCACGCCAGTTTGGAATTCTGATTGGAATAACTGTATCAATCTTAACAAGCAAAAGATTAAGTTTGATTGGAATATCATATGAAATTGAGTAAGGAAGTTCAGGTTGATATTTTTCTTTAATCAAAATTGATGAAACGACAATATCATTTTGTGAAATATAGTTTTGAATAAAGTTGACATTTACCGCACGTTTTGCAGAAGTGAAGAAGTCAATCTGTCTAACATTTAAGTATGAAGAAATAGCATATTCGCTTGGAGTAGGGATTGTTATTTCTCCATTGTTACCAGTTTGTTTGTAATTGGTCTTAATAAATGTATAAAGTTGACTATATCCATAATGTGTAGCTGACTGCTTTGTGTTTGTTGTGTCGTATTGTCCAAATACACGAGTTGAGCCATAGTTAAATGGATCATAATTTAAGATGTATGCTTTGTAAACACGAGCAGTTCCTCTTGCGTTTTCATCAGTTGATGTATCGATGATTGAATCAAGGAGTCTAACAACTTCATAACCTTGTTCAATTACATTCACATAATAGTGCTTAATTGTCCAACCACCAAGTTGTGCATCACGTTCTGAAACTTTGCTTGCCTCAGCCTTATCTGGATTCATGAGGTTTCCTGCAAACAAATCATGATTTGAATCAGTTCTAAACAATGAAACATTATTTGTAACAGCCAAGTTATAAGTCTTCTTTGTTGATTTGCTTTCACCAAGTTCAGCATTGATTACAGCAGTAACAGGTCTCAAAATGTGCTGATAAAGAAGTTTAACATGAACATGCATGTAAGGAATCTCTGAAGTTTCAGACAAATTGTATGATCCGTTGTAAATGTTTTGGAAGAAGCCTTGAACCTCATTGTTTGCTGTGAAGTACGTATCATAACTTAATGTTTTTGAAGGATTAGATTGTGTTCCGTATCTTTCATTTCCAAGTGGCTTGTAAATCAAATCTGTGTTAGATTTTGAAGTTATGTCTTTTGTTCTTGTTGAATATGTTTCGTTGTAACGAACATATGAACCAAAGTATTTCAAATCATAATCTTCAAGAGTTTCTTCATCGCCTGAGATATTTGATGCTCCAGCATAAATCTTAACAGGTGGTAGCGATCCAGAAATGTCGTAATAAACTTTAACTTGAGCATACATTTGAACGGTATAATTTCCATTTTTACCAATAACAAATTTAGCATTACAGGTTAGGTAATATTTATCTCCAAAATCACCACCATTAAGACTTGTTGTGTTTGTTGAGAAATCTGAAGAATTAAATGTTGATCTTCCAATTTTTATTGTAAACAAGTTTTTCTTGAATGATGTTATAGTCTTTGTTCTGCCTTCTGAAGTTATTTCTTCACGAACAGTGTAGAACCTTGAGTAGTTTGTTACATATGATGAAACGTTTATTGCTGAAATATTTCTTACTTTTCCTTCAAATGTTGAACCGGTTTCTTCAATATCAACAAGTGAATTGTCAAATTCAGATCTAAATATGATTGATCGTGAAAGCTTTGCATATTGAGTTTTGTAGGTTGCTTTGTCGTTACGATAATTTTCAATAGTTCTGTTGATGTAATCAGTTGTGAGATTGAGCCACCAATCTGTATCATTTTCTGAAGTTGGATAAGTGTAAGCCTTTGATGCAGAAACTGCAATTTGATATTCTTCACCATTAATTTTAACTGGAGTTTTGTAAATCAAATATCCATAGGTTGGTTCAAATGTAATATCAGATGTGCTAACGTGGTGAGCATAGCCATCATATGAAAGAGCTCCATTATTATCAAAGTAAACTATTGAATAGATATATTTGCTATTTCCATTAACAGTTTGTTCTGATCTATTTGCTTTAACTCTCTTTGAAGTTGTTCCAAGAGTATATTTTCTGAATGTTGTTCTTTTGAAGATTATATCAAATATTGTTAACTTACTAAACATTGTTGAATCAGCAATTGTTAAAGGTTCAAGAATCAAGCCATTTTCAATATCAAAATAATCAGCTGATTTGTTAATACTTTGATCAAGGAAGCTTCCGCTATATTCAGCATAAGTATCTTTTTCATAGAATTTAATTACTTTGAAGTATAAATCATATACTGCAGATTCAAGTGTATTGAATTGAACTGATTTTTGATCATCACGTTGACTTCTGGTTGTGTAATAATCAATAGTAACAGAGTTTTTAACAAAGATTTCACCTTTTTGGTTTCTGTAAGCTTCAAGACCTTCCGGCAAATCTTCAATTAATTCAAGCGTTCCAAGCATTGCATTGTCACTAGTTACAGCAATCATTGATGGAACAAAGTATCTGTCGCCTGATTTTTTGTAAACCAAGAAACCGACGCTGTTTGACATGTCAAAGTCAATTAAACTTTGCATGATTGGAGTAGGGTAGATTTTTTCTTTTGTAACGACATTCTTTTCGTTAATACCTTGACCCTTGTCGTTCATAGAATCATCATCTTTATGTTCAAGACTATTTTCATAACTCTTTGTTATGATGTTTCCATAATTGTCATAAATTGTGTAAACAAGCGGGTCATTGTCAGGTATTGTGTAGTAAGGTGACTTGATATCAATCTCATTATGACCAAGTGTGTCGTCCAAACCTTCCTTAAGTTCACTATCAACATTGCTTCCGAAATCTTTGAATGGGAAGTTGTCTGGCTTCAATGCTGTTTTTGCATCTTCAATAGCAGGATTTCTCCAACCACCAGTCATTTCAGATGGGTCATAAGAAATGTAAGCATCTTCTTGCCCGTTTTCGTCAGTATTGTTAAATCCAGAATCAACTTCACCAACTGAAATGTTAAGGATGTATGAAATTGACTGGAAGTAGAAGTAATACTGAATATCGTCAGTTACATTGAAGATAAATGCACTATTTGTTCTTGATTGGTTGTTTCCAAGAGTAATCAAACGATTTGCATAGCTGTAACTCATCATTGCCTGATCAAGGAAGTAGGTTGATGATGAATTTACACCATTCTTGAGTGATGATAAGCTTTTAGCAGTTAATGTAAATTTTCCACCATCAGAGTTTTCAAGGTTTATACTTGAACCACCTTCAGGAAGTACTGGAATAACTGCATTCTTGTCTATTGATTCATATGAGAAACCTGCCTTTACAGATGACATAAGTGAATCACGACCGAGAGAAAATCCCATATATTTGCTACCATTGTTTGCATAAACTCTCATCCATGATGATGAGCCATATTCAACAATGAGCAAACCTTTTGCATAACCAGCAGAAGAATCCTCAACTGTTTTTGATGAATCAAAGAAGTTTGTAGTGATGTCAGAATCAGAAACTGTGTTGTCTTGTTTAATGTAGTCTTGAATGTTTATTGATTTGTAAGAAACCATATAAACATTTGATGAGTAAACTGCATAAACCATGTGCTTTTCAGTTAACTTATAATCTAAATTCAATGTTACACTAGTTATTTTGCCTTCAGCATCTTTGTTTAATTTATAGTTACAATATCCACTATTTTTGAAGTAATCAATTGAATAGTAATATCCATACTTAAAGCCTGAAAGTAGGTTTTGACCTTGCAAACCAAACAATTGATTTGGTGTGTCAATCTTATATGAAAGGTAAGAATTTTGCATTTGTTTATCCAAATCAGACAAAATTATGAATCCTTTGATATAGAGTCCAGTGTAAACTGGGGCAGTAATTGATCTGATTGATGCTTTTTCAGCATTAATTGCAAATGGGTCAGCTTGATTTTCAAGTTTTTGTGTATTTCCGCTGTAGTAAACGATTTGTTTTACATCATCATCAATAACTTTTGCTGTAAATATTGAACCACTATTGATGTATGCAACTCGTAAAGCCTTTGATTTTGTGCAAGATGAGGTTATGAGTGTTCCGCCATCTTCTGTAATTCTTCCATTTGAATAATAAAGAATTGTGTTTCCTGAACTTGAAGATACATATCTCGCAGAACTCAAATCTAAGTCTGTTGCTGATTGATACATATATTCTTCATCGTTGTAAATAATCATAGCAGGGCAAACCAAATATTTCAATTCACCATCACCAGTTCCGTTTACAACTGCTGTTTTCATTGGGAAATCTGTGTAAAGCATGGTTGATGCAACATAGTAATTTTTACCATTGATTGAAACTTGATTTGCTGTTAACTCTTCAGTTAAAATTTTATATTCTGCTCTTGAGGCTGAATATGAATACGTTTTTCCGCCAATTGTTAACATTGGTGACTTTAAGATATATTCGCTACTATCAATTATCTCACCAGAAGGTCCAGTTAATGTTGAAGTTCTTATATCATATTTATATATACCAGCCTTATGCAAGAAAGTATATATGTATCGTGAACTATATCTTAATCCCAATGTTTCACCCTTAAATAATATTGAACTAAAGGTTATATATGTTGAACCAGGGTAAAGTGATATTCCTTCTTTATCTTGATAAAGCTTACCATTAATAATGTAAAGTTTGGTTGATGTGCCACTTAATGTGAATGTGTAGGCTGTTTTTGTTTCTTCAACTTCATATCCAATTTCAACTTTTGATGATACTGCAACGCCATCTGCAATTGGAACAAGAGTTGCTGATGAAGAGTTGTAAGTATATTCAAGTTGCTTTGGAGAAACTGAATCAACTTGCATGTATTTTTCAATATACATGTGGTGAATGCCAATAGTATCTTGTTTAAGACCGATTGAATAATCTTCATTCAACTTAACAAGTTTTACAGCTATTGCCGTTCCATTTCCGCCACTATTTAAAATCAATGTTATAACTCTGTCAGTTTCAGTTTCAACTTTAACAACGCTATATGTTGATTTTGACATTGGGGAAGACATGTCATTTCTTGTTGAAAGTTTGCCTTCGAATGCATCATAGTAATATCTTGTGCCATTAACATTAAATGTGTAGATGAGTTTGTAGAAGTCAGCGGTGTAGTTTTCATAGTCAACATTGATAAATATACCACTTAGTCCGCAATCAATAGCATCTTCAAATTTTGAAGAATCATAAACATTACCGTTATATAAGTAATATTTTTCTGGCATTTCTTCAAGATGATCTGGAAC